>CALFUG010000217.1 GCA_937928455.1 uncultured Clostridia bacterium | reverse complement strand
TGTTTATCCTGGTTGGACAATTAAACGGATTCTTTGGATGGGGACTGTTCTAGAACGCTGAGCTTATATAAAACCTGTTCAAACCGTGGTAGCATTCAAATCACAACAAACAAGGCACACCCGAAAGGGTGTGCCTTTTGTATAAAAGCGTTTGGATACGATTGGAAAAGGGTGGGATATTTCCGATGGAGTTGCACTGCTCAGTATCTACTTTGGGCTTCGGCGCCGCTCTAACTCATTTCGCAGCTTTTTTAAGAGGCGAATGTCGTCCGGCACAACTTCCACCAACTCATCGTTGTTGATGAATTCCAGAGCTTCCTCCAAAGTGAAGGTTTTCGGTGGGCTCAATTTGATGGAATCGTCATTGCCTGCGGCCCGCATGTTGGTCACCTTTTTGGCTTTGCATGGATTTACTACCATGTCTTCTCCCCGGCTGTTTTGGCCAATAATCATCCCCTCATAAACCTTGGTGCCCGGGGTGACAAACAGGCGAATACGTTCGCTGATGCTGTTGAGGGCATATGCGGTTGTTGTGCCTTCTTCCTGGGCAATGGCCACCCCGTTGGTGCGTTGGGGAATATCTCCTTTAAACTCTTGAAAGTCATAAAAACGTCGTACCATAGTCCCTTCCCCGCGGGTATCATTAATGAATTCGGAGCGGTACCCCAATAAACCACGGGTAGGAACCAGATACTCCAATTTTGCATAATGGTTCAGGGTTCCCATCTTCAACATTTGACCTTTTCGTATATTCAGCTTGGATATCACCGTCCCGGAATATTCTTCCGGTAAGGTGATCACCACCTCTTCTACCGGCTCCAGCTTTTTCCCGGTAGGACCTTTGTGATATATGACCTCCGGCTTGGATACTGCCAGTTCATAGCCCTCGCGCCGCATATTCTCGATAAGTACAGACAGGTGGAGTTCTCCCCGTCCGGACACCTTGAATACATCCGTAGAATCCGTTTCTTCCACGATGAGACCTACGTTCACCTCTAACTCTCGTAGGAGCCTGCTTTTCAAATGGCGAGAAGTGACGTATTTACCGGATTTTCCGGCAAAGGGTGATTTATTTACCATGAAATTCATGGATAGGGTGGGTTCTTCAATATGAATGGGATCTAAGGCCTCCGGACTATCAGTTGGACACAAGGTGTCTCCAATGGACACGTCGGAAATCCCGGAAACCACCACGATATCGCCGCATTGAGCTTCCTCCACAGATACTCGTTTCATCCCCCGGTAGACGAAGATTTGATTGACCTTGCGCTGAAGTATAGTGCCATCTCCCTGCACTAAGGCAAGGGATTGGTTGGCTTTTATAATGCCCTGGGTAACACGACCGATGCCCAAGCGACCGATGTAATCGTCGTATCCTAAGGAGGATATCTGTAATCGGAGGGGATCTTCATTTAAATCCGGGTAGGGCATGGCATGCCGTATTATAGTCCGGAACAAGGGTTCAATATTCAGATTATGATCTCCACCCCGGGGATTCTTCTGAATCTTGTGATCTTCCTTCACCACTTCGATACCGGCCACATCTTCCGGATCCTCCACCACGATTCCTTGCCGTGCGATGCCGTACAGAATGGGAAAATCCAGCTGACGGTCAGAGGCTTCCAGGTCCATAAATAGTTCATAAACCTCGTCTACCACTTCTTTGATACGGGCATCCTTTTTGTCAATTTTATTGATGAGCAGGATGGGGCACAGGCCCTGCTCCAAGGATTTTTTCAGGACAAACCGGGTTTGGGGCATGGGCCCTTCGCTGGAGTCTACCAGTAGGATTACCGTATCCACCGTTTTCATGATTCGCTCTACTTCGGAAGAAAAATCGGCATGGCCGGGGGTGTCTACAATATTAATTTTTACGCCGTCGTGCATCACCGAACAGTTTTTGCTGTAGATGGTAATGCCTCGCTCCCGCTCAATATCATCGGAATCCATGACACAATCCACTACGGATTCATTGTCTCGAAAAATGCCGCTCTGATTGAGGAATGCGTCCACCAGTGTGGACTTTCCTGCGTCAACATGGGCGATGACGGCTATGTTTATAATCGGTTGTTTCATCCATCTCTCTTTTCTATTCTATGGTTTTTATAACTCGCAAACTATATCACAAAACCAGGAATTGGGCAAGAAAACCGGATGAATCTGTTAAGAATTCTTTAATTATTTGTTAACACAAGGTTCATTTTATTCCGTGGGGGGGTTGTGATATAATGTCAAAGTGGGGTTAAAATCTTCACAATTAAAGAGGCTGGGTTATGGGCTGGGAGAGAGGCCTAAACCAGTCTGCGAGAATCTAAGAAGGAAGAGTAGAAATGATGAAGAAATTTCAAAAATGGAACGGGTGGAAGAAAAAGAAGAAATTTGTGATACCTATCAGCATCATCGGGCTGGTTCTTATCGTTGCCCTGGTGCTAAGTCAGTATGATAACCTGCTGGGGCTTCCCCAAGGGACGCCCGTAAGCACGGGTACGGTGGAAGTGATGGATGTACGAGAAAAAATTTCCGTAAGAGGAACCGTAGAGGGTGAAAAAAGTGCAGAGCTTACGGCGGTAGGCGGATATCAGATATTAGAAATCCGGGTGGAAGAAGGGGACTTGGTTGAGGAGAACCAGGTATTGCTTCGACTGGATCCGGGAGCCAGCAATACGGGTAGTTCTCAGGGCACCACGGAAGCCGCACGGGTGGAGTACATGGCAGCGCAAAAGTTGTATCAAGAAGGTGCCATCAGCCATGCGGATTATCTTCGAGCCAAGGGAGCCTATGAAAGTGCGCTATCCTTATCTGCAAATACAGTGATGAAAAGCCCATTCGAAGGTACAGTGACCCGGGTCAATGGGGTGGAAGGGGGACTGACAGAAACCGGCGTTCCGGTAGTGACGGTGGAAGACCTTTCCCGATTAAAAATGAAGGTAAGCATCAGTGAGTATGATATTCGAAGAATAAAAGTGGGGCAGCCGGTGGAAATTTCTGCGGAAATTCTGGGAGATCAGACGCTAATGGGAGAAATCACCCATATCTCGCCAACCGGTGAGAGGAAAGATCCGGCCAGTACGGAGATGGTAATTCCCGTCACTATTTCTATCGATAAGGAAGACAGTGTATTGATTTCCGGCGTAACCGCCAAGGGGGATGTTATTATTCAAGAAGTAGAGCAGGTGACGGCGGTTCCGGTGGATGCCATATTAGAGGATCCGGCCACCGGCGAAACTTTTGTGTTTGTGCTTCGAGAGGGGCTCCTTGCAAAAATATCGGTGAAATTAGGGGTGGAAGGTGACTTTAATATTCAAGTGGTTACCGATGAACTAAACCAAGGAGACGTAGTGGTATTAAGCCCCACCATGGAATTAGAGGAAGGTACTGCCGCCTATGATATGGCGGAGTTGTTGGGAGAATCCAAATGAGTGAAGTGATTCGCATTGAAAACCTGTCCAAGATATATGAGAATGGTCCCCTTCAAGTGAAGGCATTGGATCAAGTGTCTCTGACCATAGAAGAAGGAGAGTTTGTGGCGATTATGGGTGCTTCCGGATCCGGAAAATCCACCTTGATGAATATTATAGGGTGTCTGGATCGGGCCACCGAAGGAGAGTATCTCCTGGATGGCATCAACATCAAGGAGAAAAAGGACGATGAGCTATCCCATATCCGAAATGCCAATATCGGATTTGTATTTCAATTTTTCAACTTAATTGCCCGTACCAGTGCCCTTCGAAATGTGGAGCTGCCTATGATATATGCCAAATTGGATCGGCAAGAGCGCCATCAGAGAGCCTTGCAATTACTGGAGGATGTGGGGCTGGCGGACCGGGGCCATCATCTGCCCAATGAGCTGTCGGGAGGCCAAAAGCAAAGAGTGGCCATCGCCAGAGCATTGGCCAATAACCCCTCTATTTTACTGGCAGACGAGCCCACGGGGAACTTGGACTCTCAATCCTCGGTGGAAATTATGGAGATTTTCCAAAGGCTGAATCGTGAGCGGGGAACTACAGTAATTGTGGTAACCCACGAGCCGGATATTTCCCAGTTTGCACAACGTGTACTCACCTTCCGGGATGGAAAAATTATTGGAGATACTCGTAAACCCTCGAATGAGAAGGGAGGGAATTCTCATGCTATGGATTGAGAATGTTCACTTGGCCATCTCAGCCATCAAAGCCAATAAATTGAGGTCCTTTCTCACCATGTTGGGCATCATCATTGGAATCAGCTCTGTGATTTCCATTACTTCCATTGGTGCTTCCGCCAAGGGTGCCGTTAGCGACGAGTTTGACAGCCTGGGGAAAGCATATATGTACTTGATGATTAACTATTCCCAGTTGGCGGAGATGTACACGGACTATAGCATTATGGGGGACGACTTGTTTTCTCAAGAGGATGTGGATGCGTTGAAGGAACGATTTCCCCAGGACATTCGGTATGCCACCCTGTATACCTATAATAACAGTGAGACCCGAGTGGGGAGAACCACTGCTGACCTGGCCATCATGGGAGTGGCAGAAGGATATAGCGACTATAACAAAACCATCCAGATGGTTTATGGGCGTATGATTAATGAAAGTGACGTGAAAGGCAGCCGGGACCGTATTGTGGTGGACGTGGAGTGCGCTCGAAAACTTTTTGGTAGAGAGGATGTAGTGGGAGAGGAATTGCCGATCCAAGTAGAAGGAGACTCCAGAGACTTCATCATCGTGGGGGTCTACCAAATGGAGGAAACCTTGTCCAGTCAAATTAATGCGGCGATGGGTATGTCCAGTTATTCCGTATATGTTCCCTTCAGTTCCATGCTTTCCGGAGAAGGAGTATCTTCCTATATTGAAATCTATGGCAATCCGGATAAGGATGTACGTCAGCAGGGGGAGGCCTATGCCAACTACATGAACCGCATTAAGGACAAGCCGGAAGACTTCTATATGGTGGAAACGGCAGAGGGGCAACAAGACATTATCAACCAGGTTCTGGGTGTGCTTTCCGTGGCCATCGGTGCTATTGCTGCCATTTCCCTATTGGTAGGCGGAATCGGAATTATGAACATTATGCTGGTTTCTGTGACAGAGCGAACTCGTGAAATCGGTATTCGAAAATCTTTGGGTGCCAGAACACGGGATATTTTAACCCAGTTTCTCATTGAAGCGGTGATCCTTTCCGTCATCGGCGGAATCATTGGAACTATGCTGGGAGTGGGAATTGCAGCCTTGGGAATGTCCATTGCAGGAGTTCGGGTAGTGGTACAGCCTTTGGTGGTGTTGTTGGCCGTATTATTTTCCGCCGGAGTGGGATTGTTTTTCGGACTGTTCCCCGCCCGACGAGCGGCCAAGTTGGATCCCATTGAAGCATTAAGATATGAATAAGAAAAGAACCCCGGAAGCCATGACGGATTCCGGGATTTTTTCGATTTCTACGAAATTACTTTCAAGCATCTCGACTCTATTTTCTTTTGCTGATGGGCACATAACTGAGATGAGGTTGCACACAGCTGTAGGCAGGCCGCATCAGTTTGCCGGCACCGGTGATTTCTTCCAATCGGTGGGCACACCAGCCGGATACCCGGGCGGTGGCGAACAAGGGTGTGGCAATATCCATGGGAATATTCAAGGCAGAATAGACGAATCCGGAATAAAGGTCCACATTGGCCGGCATATTCACTTCTTTGCCGGTCTTTTCCGTGTACAGCTTGGGTGCAATCTTTTCAATGAATTCGTATAGGGCAAAATCTTCTTCCAATCCCTTGGATTCGGCCAGTTTCTTGGCCATTTTTTTCAGGATCACGGCACGAGGATCGGACACGGTATAGATGGCATGGCCCATCCCATAAATCAGGCCAGAACCATCGTTGGCATTTCCTTCCAGAACATCCCGCAAGTATTTTTCCACTTCCGAACGTCTGCTGATGTCCGATACATTCTCTTTCAAATCCTTTATCATGTTGATGACGGAAATGTTGGCACCGCCGTGTCGAGGTCCTTTGAGAGATCCCACCGCTGCTGAGATGGCAGAGTAGGTATCTGTAGCGGTTGAAGTGACGATATGGGTGGTGAAGGAGGAGTTGTTTCCTCCACCATGTTCTGCGTGAAGGATCAAGGAAAGATCCAGCAGCCTGGATTCAATTTTTGTGTATTCTCCATCGGCCCGTAGCATGCGCAGTATATTTTCTGCTGTACTTAGCTCCGGAACGGGGTAATGCAAGTGCAAACTCTCTCCATCGTAATAATTTCTTTTGGCCTGGTAGCCATAGGCAATGAGTGTGGGGAAATACCCTATCAAGGCAATGGATTGGCGCAGCACATTTTCTACCGAAACATCGTCCGGATTATCGTCATAGGAATAAAGGGCCAAAACACTTCGGGCCAATTTATTCATAATATTGGCGGAAGGTGCGGTCATGATCATGTCTCGGGCAAAGTTGGATGGCAATTCTCTGCTGTTTGCTAACAAGTCAAGAAATACATCCAGTTGCTTGGCGGAAGGAAGGTTTCCAAACAAAAGAAGATAGGTGGTCTCTTCGAACCCGAAGCGATCCTCCTTGATGCAGTGGGAAACCAAATCCTTGATACTGTACCCTCGGTAGTAAAGCTCGCCGGCCTTGGGAATCTTCTTCCCATCGGGGCCTTTCTCGTATCCAATAACCTCTCCAACGTGTGTCAAACCGACTACCACACCGGTTCCGTCTGAATTTCGGAGGCCTCGCTTCACATCCCGTTCCACATACAGTTCTTCCGGAATCTTGTCCTGTTCTTTCAATTTTTGAGCCATCTCGGCTAAGAAAGCCTGACCATTGGTTGGGGGTGACAATCGAGGATTTTTTTCCACAATGGTATGCGCTGTATCAATAATCTTGTCTTTCAGTGATCCCATATGAATCCCTCCTTTTCTGGTTTTGGGTTTTTTTCATCAAAAGTTGTAATGAGAAATTATACCACAGAAGAAATAGGGGTACAACCCGACGAAAACAAGTATACAATGTGGCAAATGGCACCAGATTTCCGGGAATTTACCAAAATTTCAAGGGATTCAATGAGATTTGGAGAGAGTTATGGAGGAACGGGGAATCCCATGCAGGGATATGGTAAATATATGGGGAATCTGATATAATATGTAAGTATTTTACGAGGTGTGAAAATGAAGGAGAAAGCAGGAAAATTTCAACTGGTATCGGATTTTTCCATGACGGGAGATCAGCCTGAGGCGGTAGAAACACTGACTCAGGGTATTTTTCGTGGAGAAAAGCACCAAACCCTGATGGGCGTCACCGGGTCCGGGAAAACCTTTACCATGGCCAACCTGATTCAAAGAGTGCAACGTCCTACCCTGGTGATTTCTCATAATAAAACACTGGCCGCCCAGTTACATGGGGAATTCAAGGAGTTTTTTCCTCACAATGCGGTAGAGTACTTTGTCAGTTACTATGACTATTATCAACCGGAGGCATATGTTCCCTCCACCGATACATATATAGAGAAGGATTCCGATATCAATGCGGAAATTGAAAAGCTTCGCCACTCTGCCACCGCAGCACTGGCGGAGCGAAGAGATGTGATTGTAGTGGCTTCTGTTTCCTGTATTTATGGCACAGGAAATCCGGTGGATTACCAGGGCCAAGGCTTGTCCCTGAGACCGGGAATGGAAAAGAGCCGGCAGGAAATCCTGCGTCGTCTGGTGGATATTCAATATATGCGAAATGAACTGGCATTTGAAAGGGGTACGTTTCGAGCCCGGGGAGATACCATTGATATTTACCCGGCGGGAGCGGATAGTGCCGTACGGGTGGAACTGTTCGGAGACGAAGTGGAAACCATTCGAGAAATCAACCCCATTACCGGGGAAGTGCTGAATGTCCGGGATCATATTGCCATATTTCCCGCCTCCCACTATGTGACCAGCAAGGAAAACATGGAGTCTGCTTTGTTGAAAATTGAGGCGGAACTGGAAGAACGGATTGCCTGGTTCCAAACCCAGGGTAAGCTGTTGGAAGCCCAGCGAATCGAACAGCGAACCCGTTATGATTTGGAAATGCTCCGGGAAATCGGCATGTGTAAGGGTATTGAGAATTATGCCAGATACATGAGCGATTTGGCAGAAGGGGAGCGACCCTACACCTTAATGGACTACTTCCCGGAGGATTATCTGATTATCATCGATGAATCCCACGTGATGTTGCCCCAATTGCGAGCCATGTATGCCGGCAACCTTTCTCGAAAGCAGGCATTGGTGGAATATGGATTTCGACTTCCTTCTGCTTTGGACAACCGGCCTCTTAAATTTGACGAGTTTCAGGAGATCGCGAAGCAGGTGGTCTACGTTAGCGCTACCCCTTCCGAGTATGAGCAAAGAATGGCGGGTGGGATTACCGCTCAACAATTGATTCGTCCCACCGGGCTGTTGGATCCACCGGTAACGGTGAAAAAGACCCAAGGCCAGATTGATGACTTGATAGGAGAAATCAATGACACGGTGGCACGAGGGGAGCGGGTGTTTGTGACCACACTTACCAAGAAGATGGCGGAAAGCCTGGCTACCTATCTGAAGAATACGGGCATCAAGGTAAGATATCTTCACTCAGAAATAGATACCCTGGAGAGACTGGAAATTTTAAGAGACTTGCGACTGGGGGTATTTGATGTGTTGGTGGGAATCAACTTGCTACGAGAGGGATTGGATCTTCCCGAGGTTTCCTTGGTGGCCATCCTGGATGCCGATAAGGAAGGTTTTTTGAGAACGGAGACTTCCCTGATTCAAACCGTTGGCCGGGCCGCCAGAAATCTCAACGGGCGAGTCATCATGTATGGGGATCGCATCAGTCCCGCGATGGAGCGGGCCATTCAGGAAACCAACCGTCGTCGGAAGATTCAAGAGGAATACAACGTAAGCCACGGCATTACGCCGAAAACCATTGAGAAAGCCGTTCGTGATGTGATAGAGATCACCCATAAGCAGGAGGCGGAAATGGCCTTTTATCAAGAACGAAAGCCCTCTGAGTTGACCCAGAAGGAACTGGGGGATTACGTGAAAAAACTAGAGAGCGAAATGAAAAAAGCGGCGGCGGATTTGCAGTTTGAACGGGCCGCCATGCTGCGGGATATCATTTTTGAATACAAAGTGAAGCGGTAACTTTCACAGCCCATCCAGGAACACTGGGAATCATCCGGGAGTATCCGGGCACATGCAGAAGCCGCCATCACATAAAGAAGGAGTACCATGGCGAACGAAATTATCATAAAAGGGGCCAACGAACACAATTTGGCCAATATCGATTTGACCATTCCCCGGGACAAGATGGTGGTCATTACCGGCCTGTCCGGATCGGGGAAATCTTCTCTGGCATTTGACACCATCTACGCAGAGGGACAGCGCCGATATATGGAAAGCCTTTCCTCCTATGCCCGGCAGTTCCTGGGACAAATGGAAAAGCCGGATGTAGAGTCCATTGATGGGCTATCTCCCACCATTGCCATCGATCAAAAAACCACCAGCCGAAACCCGCGATCCACCGTAGGTACCGTGACGGAAATTCACGATTACTTAAGATTGCTGTATGCTCGAGTGGGGATTCCCCACTGCCCCATCTGTGGAATCGAGATTACCAGCCAGTCAGTAGACCAGATTGTGGATCATATCAAGGAATATCCCCAAGGAACTCGTATCATGATTCTGGCCCCGCTGGTGCGGCAACGAAAGGGCACTCACGAAAAAATATTGGAAAGGGTTTCCCGGGAAGGATTCACCAGGGTACGGGTGGATGGGACTATCTATTCTCTGACGGATGATACCATTCTTCTGGAAAAGAATTTCAAACACACCATTGAAATTGTAGTGGATCGAATTGCAGTAAAGGAAGGGGTGGGAAGTCGCCTGGCAGAAGGAGTGGAACTGGCCATTCACCACGGAGAGGGGTTGGTGAATGTCCTCACCGATGAAGGAGAGGAAAGACTGTTTTCCACCAAGCTGGCATGCCCGGACCATGGAGTCACCTTGGAGGAGTTGGAACCCAGAATGTTTTCCTTTAACACTCCCTTTGGTGCCTGCCCCCATTGCGATGGGCTGGGATTTACGCAAAAAATTGACCCGGACCTGATTATTACAGAGCAAGATGAATCCATTGTAGATGGCGCTTTATCCAAGATTTTTGCATCCATGGAATTCTCCGGATTTTATCGTCAGATGATTGATGCATTGGCCAGGGACCACAAGGTGGATATTCGTAATACCTCTTACAAAGATTTACCGACAGAGTTTAAGGAAGAGCTGCTCTATGGGACAGGAGACCGCCATTTAAAATACTATTACGAGAGCCGGAATACGGGAAGCCGCTCCTATCGGGATCACCCCTTTGAAGGAATTCTTCCCAATCTGGAGAGGCGGTATCGTGAAACCAACTCCACCTATATCAAGGAGAAAATGGAAGCATTTATGAGTACCTCGGTTTGTCCTGTGTGTCAGGGGAAACGGTTGAAGCCGGAGGTACTGGCTGTCACTGTGGGGGAAAAGAATATTGCTGAAATTTCCGATATGGCGGTGAAGCATTTAAAAGCCTTTATGGAGAATCTCACCCTCAGGCCTCAACAAGAAATGATTGCGCATCAAATCCGAAAAGAAATCAACGCACGACTCACCTTCCTGGCAGATGTGGGGTTGGATTATTTGACCTTATCCCGGGCTGCCGGTTCCCTATCCGGGGGAGAGTCCCAGCGAATTCGGCTGGCCACCCAAATTGGTTCGGGATTGGTGGGTGTACTATATATTCTGGATGAGCCCAGTATTGGCCTGCACCAGAAGGACAATGCCCGATTATTGGGCACCCTTCGCCACCTAACGGATATTGGCAATACATTATTGGTGGTGGAGCACGATGAAGAAACCATTTATGCGGCAGACCATATCATCGATATTGGTCCCGGCGCCGGAGTGCAAGGGGGACATTTGGTGGCCCAGGGAACGGTGGATGACATTAAAGCGGCTCCGCGGTCCATCACCGGGAAATATCTTCGAGGGGAAAAATCCATTTCTGTTCCCTCGACAAGGAGAAATGGAAACGGGGAAAGCCTGTGGGTCATGGGCGCTGAGGAGAACAACCTGAAGAAAACCGATGTAGAATTCCCTTTGGGAAAATTCATCTGTGTCACCGGCGTATCCGGCTCGGGGAAAAGCAGCCTGGTGAACCATGTTCTTTATAAAGCGGCCGCCTCCCGGTTATATCATTCCAAAGACAAACCGGGAAAGCATGAGAGAATAGAAGGACTGGAGCATATTGACAAAGTCATTGATATTGATCAATCGCCCATCGGCAGAACACCCCGGTCTAATCCGGCCACTTATACGGGAGTCTTCACCAATATTCGGGATCTTTTTGCGGATCTTCCGGAGGCCAAGATGAGAGGCTACGGCAAAGGCCGTTTCAGCTTTAACGTGAAGGGAGGCCGTTGTGAGGCCTGCTCTGGTGATGGGATTATAAAAATAGAGATGCACTTCCTGCCGGATGTGTACGTGCCCTGTGAGGTTTGTCACGGGAAGCGCTATAACCGGGAGACATTAGAAGTTAAATTCAAGGGGAAAAGCATCTTTGATGTGTTGGATATGACGGTGAACCAAGCACTGGAGTTCTTTGAAAACCAGCCGGCTATCTATCGCAAACTAAAGACACTGAAGCAGGTGGGTCTTGGGTACATCAAATTAGGTCAACCGTCTACCCAGCTTTCCGGAGGGGAAGCCCAACGTATCAAGCTGGCAGAGCAACTTAGCAAACGTAGCACCGGAAAAACCCTGTACATATTGGATGAGCCCACCACTGGCCTTCATTTTGATGATGTGGCCAAGTTGTTAAAAGTGTTGGATGAGTTGGCGGATTCCGGGAATACGCTGGTGGTGATAGAGCATAATCTGGATGTGATTAAACGAGCAGACCATATTATCGATATGGGACCGGATGGTGGAGACATGGGAGGGCAGGTCATTGCCTTGGGCACTCCCGAGGAACTGGCCCGGCAATGGAAGCACTCCTACACGGGTCAATGGCTGAAGAAGGTTCTAGGAAAGGAAGTCGACGAAGAGTCGGCGGTGAGAGTTTGATCCAGAAAAAAAGTAAAGGAAAAACGTACCTGCTGATGATCCTGGTGGTGATTTTGTGGGGATACGAATACGTTCCCGCCAAACACGCCTTGGAGCTGATGGACCCTATGACCATCATATTCCTGAAATATTTCCTGGGGCTGTGTCTCTTGTTGGGCATAAAGATATGGAAGGATGGAACTTCCTTCTTTCAGAAGAGGGATATCCCGTTGTTTATCGCGTGTGCCATATTCGGAGAGCTGTTATATTTCTGGAGCGAATATTCGGCCATGCATTATATGCCGGTATCCTTAATTACCATTGTATTGTCCTTTGTGCCCGTGGTCTCTTTTCTCATAGAGCGAGTCGCCTATGGCGTGAAAGCCAATGGGAAGATTTATGTGGGGGTGGCCATTTCCATTGTGGGGATTGCCCTGATTGTGGGGGCGGACTTCCGGATTTTACTGGAAGGTCGGATTATTGGATATCTCTTGGCATTTTTTGCGGTACTAAGCTGGAACATCTACAATTTTGCGACGAAGAAATTGGCGGGGGATTATCCCGCGCTGACATTGACGGTGAATCAGCTGATTTGCACCGTCCTACTATCGGCTCCCATTGCGTTGGGCAATATGCCCCCTTGGTCTGACTTTACACCGGCTATTCTGGGTGGCATAATGTATTTGGGATTGGTGAGTGCCGGCATTGGGTTCTTACTCTATGTGAAGGCCATTGCCATACTGGGGCCCACACCTACCGCATTGTTTTCTAATTTTCTTCCGGTAACGGCCACCTTTTTTGGATGGGTATTTTTGCAGGAATCCATTGGATGGGTGCAGTTGCTGGGAGGTGTGATTGTTATCATAGCAGGATCCTTGGTGATTCGAGAGAAGGGAAGGTTGGAAATAACATCATGATGAAAAATGTGAACTTCACTATGCTCACGGACTTTTATGAATTGACCATGGCAAACGGGTATTTTGAAGCCGGATTGACGGAAGATATCGCCTATTTTGATATGTTTTTCCGAAAAATACCGGACGGTGGCGGTTTTGCCATCATGGCCGGTGTAGAGCAGCTGGTGGAATATATGAAAGGGTTGCATTTCACGGAAGATGACATTCAGTTTCTGAAGGGAAAAGGTATTTTTGACGAACGATTCCTGGACTATTTGAGAAGCTTTCAATTTCAGTGTGATGTGTGGTGTGTTCCCGAAGGGACTCCTATTTTTCCCGATGAGCCGTTGGTTACCGTCAGAGGGCCTGTGATTCAAGCCCAGTTTGTGGAAACCATGGTACTTTTGCTCATCAATCACCAGAGTTTAATCGCCACCAAGGCCAATCGAATTGTTCGGGCAGCAGAGGGGCGCGGTGTGATGGAATTTGGAACTCGCAGAGCTCACGGAACATCCGCTGCCATCTATGGAGCCAGGGCGGCGTATATCGGAGGCTGCATGGGTACTGCCTGCACTGTGTCGGAACGGGACCACGGAATTCTGGCGCTGGGCACTATGGCCCATAGTTGGGTTCAGATGTATCCCAATGAATATGAAGCGTTTAAGAAGTATGCGGAGGTCTATCCGGAAAACTGTGTTCTCCTGGTGGATACCTATAATGTGCTTCGTTCCGGTGTTCCCAATGCCATCCGCGTCTTTCAGGAAATGAAACCCAAGAAGATGGGCATTCGAATCGATAGCGGGGATATTGCTTACTTGACCAAGAGAAGCCGGGAAATGTTGGACGAAGCCGGTCTTCAGGACTGTACCATAGTAGTTTCCAACTCTCTGGACGAGTACATTATTCGAGATGTCATTATGCAAGGCGCTTGCGTGGATTTCTTCGGTGTGGGCGAGCGGTTGATTACGGCAAAATCCGACCCGGTATTCGGGGGCGTATATAAGCTGTCAGCCCTCGAGCGGGAAGGGAAAATGATTCCCAAAATGAAAATCTCAGAGAATGTGGACAAAATTACCAATCCCGGGTTTAAGACCTTGTATCGTCTATATAGCAAGGAAACCAATCGATGCCTGGCGGATCTGATTGTGTTGGATGAAGAAGATGGCCCCAACGGAGAGCCCTTCGAAATATTCGATCCCAAGGCGCCATGGAAGCGTCAATGGGTCACGGACTACTATGCTAAAAATTTAAGAGTTCCCCTTTTCGATAAAGGAGAATGTGTGTACGATTTTCCCACCATTGACGAAATTCGAGATTACTGCAAGGAGCAAGTGGATGCATTATGGGAAGAAATGCTTCGATTTGAACGACCCCAGCTCTACTATGTGGACTTGTCACAGCGGTTATATGATTTAAAGCAGAATCTGATTGCAGAAAACTCGGAAGGGACGGTTTAGTACTTTGACCCTTCATCAAAAATCCGCATTGTATGTGTCTGCAGTCACTTCCTTTTCCGTTACCTTTATGGGTAGCTCCCTAAATTTGTCGGTGCCCGCCATTGGAGAAGAGTTCATGGTGCCCGCCAGCCTTTTGGGTTGGGTGGTAACCGGATATATTCTCACGGTGGCGGCTTTTTCGGTGCCCTTTGGTCGGTTGTCGGATCTGGTGGGCCGGAAGAAGATTATCGTCCCCGGACTCTTGTTTTATGGTGTGACCTCACTACTGGCTGTGTATTCGCCAACCATGCTTTACCTCATTGTAATACGAGGGATTCAGGGAATCAGTGGAGCCATGATTTTTAGCACCAATATGCCATTTCTGATCAATGCATTTCCTCCCAACCAAAGAGGAAGAGTATTGGGGTTCAGCACAGCGGCCACCTATGCGGGATTATCTATGGGGCCGGTGTTGGGAGGAGTATTGAATCACTACTTAGGTTGGCGTTCCATTTTCTGGGTGGTATTTTTCCTGGTGGTATCTGTCAGCATCGTTGCCATCAAAAATCTTCCCGGGGACCAAAAGGGATTCCGTGGTGAGGATTTAAAATCCGTAGACCTTCCGGGAAATGGATTGTATGTATTTACGCTGATAGCCGGTATTTATGGATTTACCCTATTGGGATCCCAGGGGATTGCGCTGTACATGGTGCTGGCAGGAGGGATTACCTTTGCCGCCTTTGTGTGGTGGGAAAGAAAAGCGGAAACGCCGTTGATTAAGGTAAGCCTATTTACTCAAAATCGGGGGTTTGCCTTTTCCAATCTGGCGGCCATGCTGAATTACGGAGCTACCTTTGCCGTAGGATACCTGATGTCCATCTACCTACAACTTATTATGGGGTTCAATTCTCAAGCCGCAGGCTTGGTTATGATTTCTCAACCCGTCATCATGATGGCGATATCTCCTGTGGCAGGAAGGCTATCGGACCGATTCTCTCCATTCAAACTATCTTCGGCAGGAATGGGAATTTGTGCGCTGGGTTTGGGATTCTTCTTGTTCATTACGGAAACCACTTCCTTAGCTTGGATTATATTGGGATTGGCAGTTACCGGAATCGGTTTCGGATTCTTTTCTTCCCCCAATACCAATGCGGTCATGTCCTCGGTAGAGGCAAAGGATCACGGAGTGGCCGCTTCTGTGCTGGCCACTATGCGCTCCATCGGACACAGTCTGAATATGGCGTTGGTAACGGTGGTGGTAGGGATTTATATGGGCGATTTACCCCTGGCAAAAGCTCCGCCGGAGTTATTGATTTTTACCATCCATCGTATATTTTTTATATGCATCTTTGTATGCATTCTGGGAGTGTTCGTTTCCCTGGCAAGAAAAAAGTCCTGACGGGAAACGTCGGGACTTTTTTAATGTGAGATGACTCTTTTGTGTTTCTTCGGTAAGGGCTATCTTTTCCCGGAAGCATTCAACACATTCTTTATCTTGTGGGCTACCATTTTTTGAATGGCATCTCTGGCAGGTCCTAAATATTTTCGGGGATCAAAGTCCTCTGGATGGTCTTGCAGATACCTTCTGATTTCTGCGGTCATGGCCAATCGTAAATCCGTATCGATGTTTACTTTACATACCCCATGCTTGGCGGCTTCGCGAATCATTTCTTCCGGAACGCCCTGGGCTCCCGGTATGTCGCCCCCATATTGATTGCATAGAGATACAAATTCCGGTAGTACGGTGGAAGCCCCGTGAAGAACCAATGGAGTCTTTGGAATGAGAGAATGAATCTTCTTCAGTCTCTCAAAGTCCAAATAGGGCTCCCCCTTAAATTTATATGCTCCGTGACTGGTGCCGATGGCGATGGCCAGGGAATCCACGCCGGTGCGTTCTACGAACTCGGCAGCCTCTTGGGGGTCAGTGAACTTGGCAGACCGTTCGTCCACATTGATATTATCTTCAATTCCTGCCAGCTTGCCTAACTCCGCCTCCACGGACACCCCGTGGGCATGGGCATATTCCACTACTTGTTTGGTGAGGGCAATGTTTTCCTCCAAGGGATGCTTGCTTCCGTCAATCATGACGGAAGTAAACCCGTCATCCACGCATTTCTTACAGATTTCAAAATCCTCTCCATGATCCAAATGCAATACGATGTCCAAACCGGTATCCAGAATGGCGGCTTCTACCAGTTTTACCAGATATGCAGGACGGGCATACTTACGAGCGCCGGCGGAAACCTGCAAAATCAGGGGAGCATTCTCCTCCTTAGCGGCATCCACGATTCCCTGGATGATTTCCATGTTATTCACATTGAATGCACCCACTGCATAATCGCTTGTCAAAGCCTTTGCAAACATTTCTGAAGATGTGACCAGAGCCATGATAGACCTCCTTTGTTGATGGTAGTA
>CALFUG010000216.1 GCA_937928455.1 uncultured Clostridia bacterium | reverse complement strand
AAAGCCTACGAAAGCGGAAACCGGAAAAGGGTGAAGGGCCCCAGACCCGTTCGTGACGCGGGCAGCACCTATAAATCCGGGACCAAGGACAGAGCGGAAGCAGAGGCTCGTAAGGAAGAACAACGAAAAAAAACCGGGACTACAAACCCGAAAAAAGGCAAGACCAAGGCCAATAAAAAGAAATAGTCCGTAAATATGAGCGGAGGAGAGCCGGAAAAGGGTTCTTCTCCGTTTTCCCCTTGGGGAGACATGGAATGGGAAGGAGTCGGCATTGGTAGGAAAATCTGTGGTCATAAAATCTTATGGAAAAATCAATCTGGTGTTGGATGTGTTAGGCCTTCTTCCCAACGGATATCATGGGGTAGATATGGTAATGCAACAAGTGGAGCTTCATGATTTGGTGCAGGTAACCCTGCGGGAAGATTCGAATGATATACGGATTACCACCAATCACCCCCGCCTTCCGGTGGGTTCCGGGAATCTGGCCTATGGTGCGGCGCAGCACATGAAGGAACTCATGGGATACTCCAAGGGGATAGATATTCATTTGGAAAAGCGGATTCCCTTATCTTCCGGGTTGGCTGGAGGAAGTGGAAACGGAGCCGCGGTCATGTTGGCCCTGGATCATTTGTTGGAAGGGGGTCATGATTTGGATGAGCTACTGAAATTAGCCCAGTCATTGGGGTCCGATGTACCTTTTTCATTGCTAGGGCAGATTGCAGGAAATTCCTGTTTGCACAAAAATTTCTCCGGAGATGAAAGACCCTGTCATTGTGCCCATGCCACTGGGACCGGTACTCAACTTCGTCCCTTGGAGGGTTTGGATTGCTGGGTGGTATTGGTAACACCGGAGGTGGAAGTATCTACTCGGGAAATCTATGGCGGATGGGATGAGATGATGGAAAAGACCTCCTTTCCTTCCCGTGGATTTTTGGAAGGTTTAAGAGAAAAGAATTGGGAGAAGCTACAACAAAACATGGGGAATGGTCTTGAAATTGTAGCAGGGAAGAAGTATCCTATAATCGTATATACAAAGAATATGTTAGAAAGTGTCGGTGGACATCGGGGCATTCAAATGAGTGGGAGCGGTCCTACAATTTTCGGACTTTACGAGGAAGAATCGGTGGCAAAGGAGGTGGCTACCCACATGGAAAAGATATTTGACCGTGTATTTTTAACCCACACTACCAAGGTGGGGCTGTGAAGAGAGAAAAGAAACAAGGGACAAGGGAATTATCATTAGGGATTCGAAATAAGGGATTATAAGAGGAGTAGAGAAGATGATAAATTTTGACATTCATAACCATAAACCATTACGGGAGGTTGTGTAT
>CALFUG010000215.1 GCA_937928455.1 uncultured Clostridia bacterium | reverse complement strand
AAGTGAGCAGAAGGTGTTCATCGGATTGGCAGGAAAACTGCCCTTCGGATGGTTGCCTTCTCTTTTTTATGGGGTGGAGCCTTTGTGTTTTGAAAAGGAGGGGAGAAAACATGGTGAAGTATATTTTTGTAACAGGTGGGGTGGTGTCCGGATTGGGCAAGGGAATATGCGCTGCTTCCTTGGGACGACTCATAAAGGAGAGAGGGCTTTCGGTCCGCAACCAGAAGTTTGATCCCTATTTGAATGTGGACCCCGGCACCATGAGTCCTCTGCAGCATGGAGAGGTGTTCGTGACGGAAGATGGTGCGGAGACGGATTTGGACCTGGGTCATTATGAACGATTTGTGGATGAAAATCTGTCTGCTCGATCCAGTGTAAGCGCGGGACAAATCTATTGGGAGGTCTTATCCAGGGAAAGAGAGGGAGATTTTCTGGGAAAAACGGTGCAAATTATACCCAATATCACCGAAGAAATTAAGAAACGGATTTACCAGATGGAGGAGGAAAACTGCCAGGTGGTAATCTGTGAAATTGGCGGCACGGTGGGGGACATCGAAAGCCAGCCATTTTTGGAATCCATTCGACAGGTGGCTTTGGAGAAGGGTAGAGAGAATGTATTGTACTTGCATGTGTCATTGATTGTAGCCGTTCCCGGAACGGGAGAGTTGAAAAGCAAGCCCACCCAGCATTCCGTGAAAGAGCTGTTGCGTATGGGGATTCAACCAGACATCCTAGTATGTCGAACGGATAAGGCACTGCCGGAAGATATGCGGGAAAAGATTGCTCTTTTTTGCAACGTGGAAAAATCCTGCGTTATCGAGAATCGGACGGCAGAATCCTTGTATGCGGTCCCCTTACTTTTGGCAGAAGAAGGATTGGATGGGCAGGTTTGCAGAAAGCTGAAGCTTTCTACCCGTGAACCGGACCTGTCCTCTTGGCGGGACATGGTAAAACGAACGGAAGAGGCCACGGAAAAGGTGACCATTGCCATGGTAGGAAAATACAATGCCTTGGAGGATTCCTATTTGAGTGTGGTGGAAGCCATCAAGCATGGAGGGGCCTGCAATGGGGTGAAAACCGAGATTCGATGGGTGGATGCGGAGTGCTTAACCCGGGAGAACATGTCTTCTAAGTTAGAGAATTGCCATGGCATTCTGGTGCCGGGTGGATTTGGAATGAGAGCGGTGGAGGGAATGATATTAGCGGCACAATTTGCAAGGGAAAACCAGATTCCTTACCTAGGGATTTGCCTGGGGATGCAAATTGCGGTTATGGAATTTGCCCGAAATGTGGCGGGAAAAAGCGGGGCCCATTCCACGGAATTTGTAGAAGACACGCCTCATCCGGTGATTCATTTGATGGAAGAACAACAAGGCATCTCATCCAAAGGAGCCACCATGCGATTGGGAGCGTACCCCTGTGTGCTCCAGGAGGGAAGCCGGGTCCGAAGGGCATACGGGAAGAAGGAAATCATGGAGAGGCATCGCCACCGTTATGAGGCCAACAATGCATACCGGGAGGAATTTTCCGGGATGGGATTGATTCCGGTGGGCTTATCTCCCGATGAAAGACTTTTGGAAATAGTGGAGTTGGCGGAGCATCCTTGGTATGTGGGGACCCAGTTTCATCCCGAACTGAAAAGTCGGCCCAATGACACCCATCCACTATTTCGAGGATTTATAGAAGCCGCCGTGAACCGTAAAGTAGCGGTGCAGCAGTAGTTAGTAAAGAAGGGAGCCTCTGAAAGGCTCCCTTCTTAATGGGGCATATTATATGGAAGACTTGACTTGGGCTATACTAATGTTGGCTTAATTATAATTCGTTACTTGCATTAGCCCAAAATCTTTTGCAGGTCTTCTTCCGGCGTGCTGATGGGAGAAATGTTGAAATTTTCCACCAGGAAATCCAGCACGGCAGGTGACACAAAAGCAGGAAGGGTGGGTCCCAGGAAAATGTTCTTCACACCCAGATACAGAAGTGTCAAAAGAACACAGACCGCCTTCTGCTCGTACCAGGAAAGAACAATGCTTAGTGGTAGATCGTTGACGCCACATTCAAAGGCTTCTGCCAAAGCCACCGCCACTTTGATGGCACTATAGGAGTCGTTGCATTGTCCCATATCCAAAATTCGGGGGATTCCGCCGATGGACCCTAAATCTAAATCATTGAATCGATATTTACCGCAGGCAACGGTTAAAATAACCGAATCTTCCGGGGTCATTTTTACGAAGTTGGTATAATAGTTTCTTCCCGGTTTGGCTCCGTCGCAGCCGCCTACCAGGAAGAAATGGCCGATGGCACCGGATTTCACCGCCTCAATGACAGTGTCCGCAATGCCCAAAACGGTACCATGGCCGAAACCGGTCATTACGGTTTTTCCGCCGTTGATTCCCGTGAACTCCGTATCCTCTGGATAACCGCCTAGTTCCAAAGCTTTTTCAATAACGGCAGAGAAATCTTTGTCCTCTCCGATATGAACCAGTCCGGGGTACTCTACTACCTCTGTGGTGAAGATGCGGTCCATATAGTTATCTTTGGGTGGCATCAAACAGTTGGTGGTGAATAGCACAGGAGCGGGAAGGTCAATAAACTCCTTTTGCTGATTTTGCCATGCGGTACCGAAGTTTCCCTTTAAGTGGGAGTAGGCCTTTAGTTTGGGATAACCATGAGCCGGAAGCATTTCTCCGTGGGTATAGATGTTGATGTCCTTTCCTTCCGTTTGCTTCAAAAGCAATTCTAAATCTTTCAGATCATGACCACTGATAACGATGAAGGGTCCCTTCTCTACGGTCATAGGTACGGTGACTGGTGTGGGCGTTCCATAGCTTTCAGTGTTGGCTTTATCCAACAGCTCCATGCAGGCAAGATTCACTTCCCCTACTTTTAGTACCAGGGGTAGCAATTGATCCATTCCCCAATCTTCAGACAAAGCGGCCATTCCTTCAAAGAATATGGCATTCACCTTTTCGTCGGTGTAGCCCAATACTCTAGCGTGGAAGGCATAGGCAGCCACACCTCGTAAGCCGAACAGAATAAGCGACTTTAAGGAACGGATGTCTTCATTGGATTCGTTCCAAACTAGATTCATGTCAAAGATAGGGTCCAATCCCATTTTTTTGTTTTCTGCCTCTACTCGGTCAATAAGAATCTGCAGAGTCTCATCGTCAAAACTGACGTTGGTAATGGTGGTGA
>CALFUG010000214.1 GCA_937928455.1 uncultured Clostridia bacterium | reverse complement strand
GAAGATGATAAATTTTGACATTCATAACCATAAACCATTACGGGAGGTTGTGTATGAGGAGTTGAAGGTTCTGATTCTAACCGGAAAAATTTCACCGGGAACTCGCATGATGGAGGTGGAGTTGGCCGAGGAGATGGGTGTCTCTCGCACACCGGTGCGGGAAGCCATACGAAAGTTGGAGAAAGAAGGGCTGGTGGTGATTGAACCACGAAGAGGTGCGTATGCTTCCTCCATGTCTACGAAAGATATGGTGGATATTCTGGAGGTTCGTCAAACCATGGAAGGATTAGCGGCTCAATTTGCGGCGGCAAGAATGACGGAAGAGCAAAAACGGGAGCTGATTCGAACCAGTGATGCTTTTAACCAGGCGGTGCTTTCCGGAGATGCCAAGGAAATGATAAAGAACGATACTCGTTTTCACCATTTGATTGTGGAGGGAACGGGGAACAAGCTGCTTATTTCTATGGTGGAACAGCTGCAGGAAATGGTGCTTCGTTTCCGATATCTCTATTACGACGATTTTCGCAGGGCGGAAAAAATGCCAGACGAACACAAACAAATATTAGAGGGGATTGTAAAAGGGGACACCTTGATGGCCCGGAATGCAGCGGATGGACATATCGACAACCTAAAACAGATGGTTATCTCTGAGGAAGTCAAACACTTATGAGGCAACAAATCCTTGTCCGGCTACAAGAAAAGGCTACGCCGAAGCATCAGGCTTTTGTGGGAAAGTTGACGCCCGGTGTTTCAGAGATACTGGGGGTTCCTATGCCGGAAATCCGAAAAATCGCTCGAGGGATGGAGAAAGAAAATCCCCGGGCTCTTTTTTCAATGTGGGAAAAAGAGATTTCCTCCGGGGTCCCACTATATTTGGAGGAGAAAATTTTATGGGGGTTGGTGTTGGGCCATTGTTCCATGGATTTTCACCACCGGACGGAGAGAATATCTTCGTTTATTTCCACCATTGATAGCTGGCCGGTATGCGATATTTGCAAAACGGATTTGGGGTTTTTGAAAAACCAAAAGGAGCATGATGACTTCTGGCCTATTTTAAAGGGTTACGGTGAAAGCAAAGAAACGTATTCTGTTCGTTTCTTTTTTGTGTGCGCCATGGGATATTACGGCAGCCCACCATATTTGGAATTTGTATATCACGTAATGACCCGGGAAGATTTACCGGGTTACTATGCCCAGATGGCAGCGGCCTGGATGATGCAGGAGTGTTACCTGGTGGAGCCGGAGGTGGTGGAACAGCTTCTACGAGAGAAAAAAATACAGGACCCCTTTGTTCACAACAAAGGGATCCAAAAAATTTTAGAATCCAGAGCGGTTTCTACCCATTGTAAAGAGAGGTTGAAAAATCTTAAGATCGCTTCTCCCCCAGCACCAAAGTAAGGACGCGGGTCTGATCTTCACGGGCTACGGTAACCTTTACCGTATCGCCCACCTCATATTTTTCCAATGCTTTTGGCACATCTGAAAATTGATTAATCACCGCATCATCGATAGAAATCAGTCGATCACCGCTGATGAAGCCGGCGGATTTTGATTGTGCGGTATCTGCGGATACCACATAAACCCCCAATGCTTTCACACCATAGCGAGTGGCATCATAGGAAGTTGCGATATCTACCAGCGTTAATCCCATCTGAACACGACCTTGAACATAGCCATGTTCCAGCAGCTGGTCTGCCACGGCTTTTGCCGTGTTGATGGGTATGGCAAACCCCAGGCCTTCTACATTGGACCCTCCGGATTTGGCCACCACAACACCAATCAGCTGTCCATATTGATTGAACAATCCGCCTCCGGAATTCCCGGGGTTGATGGATGCATCGGTTTGCAAAAGGGACATGGCCTTTCCTTCAATGGTCACTTCCCGATCCAGCGCGCTGATAATCCCTGCCGTAGCCGTACCTCCCAATTCACCCAAGGGATTTCCAATGGCCACTGCCAAGTCGCCTACCACCAACTGGCTGCTGTCCCCCATTCGAGCGGCGGTAAGACCGGTCTCATCAATTTGAATCACCGCCACGTCGGTTTGCGGGTCAGTACCGATGAGACGTGCTTCGTAACTTTCCCCATTCTTCAAGGTGACCGTAATCTTTTGTGCCCCTTCAATGACGTGGTTATTGGTTACAATGACGCCCTCCGAAGTCACAATCACACCAGACCCGGCTCCCTGGGTAACATATTGACCCAGCCAAAAGTCAGTGGCTACCGCTTCCGTTCGAATCTCCACCACCGCATTGGCCGCTTGATGAATAATTTCCTGAATAGTCATCTCACTTCCGGTGGCTTTTTCCAAATTAAATCCGGTTTCAGAACCTTCCGAAGTGACTCTTTGAGGAAGGAGCTGGGTAAAGGTTTGGGGTAATGTTAAATTTTGGGACATACTTGTTGCCACCAGTCCTCCCGCAAAACCCAGTGTGCCGGATAGTATGAGAGCTAGGGCAACCAGTAAAGCCAGACCTTTTTTACCCCATTTCTTTTTCTTTTGGGTGAGTTCGGGAATAGTATAATGGTATTCCCGACGGATGCCGGGTCCGTACTCCCGGTCTTCATAGGAACCTTCATATCGATTCATTGATTCAATCGCCTCCTTATAAGATATATTCAGTATATACCCCCTGCGACAAAAAAGTATACGAGTGAAACATGAAGATTTTGTGACGTTTTCATGTGAAAAGAGTCGGTTTTTCGGAAGAAAGGGTAGGTTTTCCTTCATGGGAATTTCTTTATGAAGCAGACCATATATGGTATAATCTATTCATTAAAGTCTCTGGGAAAAAAGAGAAAGGATGGCATCATGACGCAATCCAATGGCATGGGAGCCCTCTCGTGGAGAGATGTCTATCAGCAGTGGCTGGCGCAACCGGATTTGGACCC
>CALFUG010000213.1 GCA_937928455.1 uncultured Clostridia bacterium | reverse complement strand
ATTACCGGGGTAGACTCCAAGGGAAGAATCACCGGGATTACGGTAACGGAGCATAGCGAAACACCGGGCTTGGGCACCAAGGCCATGACACCGGAGTTTTTATCACAATATTATGGAAAAAGTAAGATTACCAATGATCCGGAGGGAGCAGAAGGTGAGTTTGTGGATGCCGTCACCGGGGCAACGGTATCTTCCGATGCCGTCTATCGAGCGGTAGAAAAGGCACTTCTGGCCTATGAGAAGATGGGAGGAATTCCACGTGAATAATATCAATTCAACGAATCATCCCAGAATGCAAATTCTATTTAATGGGATTATCAAGGAAAATCCGGTACTGACACTGCTATTGGGATTATGTCCTGCCCTGGCAGTCACCACGTCCGCCACCAATGGGTTGGGGATGGGGTTGTCCGCTATGTTTGTTTTAATTTGTTCCAATGTGGTGATTTCTTTGTTGAAAACTATCATTCCGGATCGAGTGAGGATACCGTCCTACATTGTGGTCATCGCCAGTTTTGTTACCATTCTGGGATTTTTGTTGAAGGCATATCTTCCCGAGTTGGATAAGGCTCTGGGTCTGTATATTCCTTTGATAGTGGTAAATTGCATTATTTTAGGACGGGCGGAAATGTTTGCCAGCAAACGTTCTATTGGAGACTCTGCTTTGGACGGATTGGGAATGGGACTTGGTTTTACCTTGGCCTTGGTGTTGATTGGTGCCATTCGAGAGCTTTTGGGGGGTGGTACCCTGTTTGGATTTGTGTTAACGGCCCATCTAGTGGAGCCAATGTCCATCTTTATGTTGGCCCCGGGCGGGTTTTTCGTGCTAGGATGTTTGGTGGCCCTGATCAATGTTTTGACCAGAGGTCGTGGCGTGAAGGTAGAAGAAATCGGGTGCGACCATTGCAATGCTTGTGATTCTTCCGGGAAGTGTGGTGAGGCAAAATGAAAGAAATGGCCTTCATTTTGATGAGTATGGTGTTGGTGGACAATCTGGTGCTTTCCAAGTTCCTGGGTATTTGTCCATTCCTGGGTGTGTCGAAGAAAATGGATTCCGCGCTGGGGATGTCTTATGCGGTCATTGCGGTTATGGTATTGGCGACTGCTGCGACTTGGCCCATTTACACCTATTTTCTGAAGCCCTATGGAATCGAATTTCTGCAGACCATTGTGTTCATACTGGTTATTGCATCCTTGGTTCAGTTAATTGAGATGGTGTTAAAAAAATACGTGCCGGGACTTCATGCAGGATTGGGGGTTTATCTGCCTTTAATTACCACCAATTGTGCGGTTTTGGGCATTGCTATTCTGAATCTGGACAACGAGTATTCCTTTGTGCAATCACTGGTGAACGCATTGGGCGGTGGTCTGGGATTTTTAGTGGCATTGGTCCTGTTCTCCGGGATACGAAAGCACCTGGATAGCAGTAATGTGCCTCTGGCTTTTCGAGGTATTCCGGCCACTCTCATCGCGGCGTCCATTTTGGCGCTGTCCTTTATGGGATTCACCGGCGTGGTGGACGGGATTTTTATGTAGGAGGATCACGGCATGACATCTTGGATCATACCGATTTTAATATTGACGGTTTTGGGTGTGTTGGCTGGAGTGGTATTATCCATCGCATCCAAGGTTTTTGAGGTGAAGGGAAACCCCTTGGTCCATCGGATTCGTGAAGAGCTACCCGGCATTAATTGTGGTGCCTGTGGATATGTGGGTTGTGACTCTTATGCGGCGGCTCTTGTAGAAGAGGAAGGGGTGGAACCAAATCTGTGTACGCCGGGTGGTGAAACGGTGGCTCAAAAAATATGTCAAGTGCTGGATATTCCCTTTGCAGAAATGACCTCCAAGCATGCGGTACTTCTTTGTGCAGGGACCTTGGATCATACGGAATATGTGATGGACTGGCAGAGCTTGCATTCATGTGCTGCCAACAAGATGTTTTATCGAGGCAGAGGTTCTTGTTACCAGACCTGCCTGGGATATGGGGATTGTGCCGATTCATGCCCTTATGACGCCATTACCATTGATAATGGCATCGCTATTGTGAACCGCCGCCGTTGTGTGGGTTGTGGTATTTGTGTAAAGGTATGTCCCAGTAATTTGTTGCAGTTAATGACGGGAGAACGTCTGGTGTATGTGGCATGCAGTTCCCATGCAAAGGCCAAGGATACTCGCAAAGGATGTACCACTGGTTGTATTGCTTGTGGAAAGTGCGAAAAGGTTTGCAAAGAGGATGCCATCCATGTGGACCATAATTTGGCCTCCATTGATCAAACCAAGTGCACCCAATGTGGAGCTTGTGTAGAGGTGTGTCCGGTAAATATTATTAAGATAATCGGAGAAGAATGTCATGTTTAAGAAAAATGAAGGAGATGCGTGGCGGGGCGGCGTATTTCTCTGCACTACCAAAGACAGCATGGAAGCGGATATCTTGGAGTCCAAATTGCGGAGCGAGGGAATTCCTTCCATCAAAAGGTATCGAGGTGCCAGTAATTTCATGGAAATTGCCATGGGACAAAACATAGCCTTCCCCATTGACTTGTATGTTCCGGAATCCACATTGGAGGATGCAAGAAATATTATTTTACCCTTTCCCCTGGAGGAAGATGAGAATCCGGAAGAGGAATTGGGGAAATCAGTAAAGCCGAAGAAAGAACAGGGATAGAAAGAATTGTCACATAGGTATTGACAGTGTACTATTACACATAGTACACTGTTTTTGTTATATTGGAGCATTGGCTTCAGAGAGGAGAAGGAACATGTTTCAATTGGATATGAAAAGCAGACGATCCATATATGAGCAAGTGGTGGAGAATCTCAAAGAAATGATTCGATCTCAGGTTCTGGCACCGGATGATAAGCTACCCTCCGTTCGTGAATTATCCCGGGTATTGACGGTGAACCCCAATACGGTTCAAAAGGCTTATCGGGAACTGGAACGGATGGGATACGTCTATAGTTCGTCAGGCCTGGGAACTTTTGTGAAGAAAATCCCACCGAATCAGGTGGATGAGATTTTATTGGTTCAAGGCAAAGCACAGCTGAGAGCGGCCATGAAGGAACTGCGGTACGCGGGATTATCTCATGACGAGATGATGAAGCTGATTCTAGATATCGGAAAAGATTTGGAGAGGGGGGAAGCGCTATGATTACCGTTCAACAGCTGACGAAAAGCTTTGAGGGATTTCAGGCACTTTCGCATTTAGATATGAATGTGAAGAAAGGCTCAATTTACGGCCTGGTGGGTACCAACGGAGCGGGGAAGACCACGGTGATTAAGCACATCACCGGAATATATCGAGGGGACCAAGGCCATGTTCTCATGGATGGGCAGCCGGTTTATGATAATCAGGCCGTCAAAGGAAGAACGGGCTATGTTCCCGACGATTTATATTTTTTCGGTGGGTATAGTTTGAGTGAAATGGGGGAATTCTATCAGAGAGTATATCAGAATTGGAATCCGGACCGGTTTTCGCAGATGATTCAACGGTTTGGGTTGGACCCTCAAAAGAAGATTACCAGTTTTTCCAAGGGGATGCAGAAACAGGCCACATTCATTTTATCCCTTTGCACCATGCCGGATTATTTGATATTGGATGAGCCCATTGACGGATTAGATCCTATTATACGAAAACTGGTTTGGAAATATATTGTGGATGATGTGGGTGAGCGGGAAATGACCGTGTTGGTTTCATCCCACAACCTACGGGAAATGGAAAATATTTGTGATTCCATCGGCATTATTTCCAACGGGAAGATGGTGATTGAACGAGATTTGGATGAACTACGAAGTGATATTCATAAGGTGCAAGTGGCTTTTCCCAAAGAAAAAAACGGAGAGGATTTATTCAACCAACTCCATATACTGCATCGGGAAAAGCGGGGCTCTGTGGATCTTCTGATTATTCGTAATCGAAGGGAAGAAGTGGAAGAGTTGCTTGGGAAAGCACAGCCCTTGGTCTTTGACATGCTACCCCTTACCCTGGAAGAGATATTCATTTATGAGTTAGGAGGTGCGGACGATGAGATCCAAGGTATCATATTTTAGTATTTCCCCGGTTTTGATTCGGGAGAATATCAAGCGATTCTGGTCTATTTCAGTGTTGAGCTTCATCGGTTATTTCTTGTCCGGCGTTCTTCCCATTCTTTTGAATGTAAACCGGGGCATGGAAAATGGCGATAGCTCCGGCATTGGATATATGGTCCGAAGCCTGTTAAACAATCAGTACTTTCCCCATGCTGCATTGCACCTGGTGGTGCCTATTGTGGCCTCCGTCATTTTATATCGATACTTGCATAGTCCAGGTTCCGCCACTATGGTTCATGGCCTCCCTTTCACCAGGGCCCAATTATTCAATAGCAACCTGGGTTCCGGATTGATTCTGATATGGCTTCCCTTGTTGGTGACTGCTGGAATACTGTTATTGCTGTCACGTCCCATGTATCTCTATGAAGGAAGCACGGAAGACATTTTCACAAATGTTTTGGTGTTGCAGTGGTTGTGGAAATCACTCATCGTGACCTTGTCCGTTTACTTAGTGGCGGTGCTTGCAGGGGTGGTCAGTGGAAACGGGGTAATGCATATGTTTCTGGGATTCTGGTTCAACGGATTGCTTCCGGGATTCTATGCGGTGTGCGTGGCTTATTTTGATAAATTCTTTTTTGGTTTTGATGGCACCAGTCAGCTATTGGATATTGCTGCGGGCATGATGCCCTATTTAAAGGCCATTCAAAGTAACCAACCCTTCTCCTTGCCCTTAATGATTTATTATGTGTTGGGGATGATGGCCCTTTTGGCGCTGTCTTCTTACTTGTATCACAAAAGGGATTTGGAAAAGGCGGGAGACTCTTTGGTGTTCTCTGGAGTCAAAATCCTGATCTGCTATCTCATTGCATTTTTCGGCATGTCTTTAATGGCGTTTTTCTTTGACACCATTTCTTGGCCCGGGGCAGATAATCCAGGGGGTCATTTCATGTTTTACTTTGGGTTATTGATTGGAATACTGGTGTTCTTGTTTATCGGAAGAATGGTGGTGGTAAAATCCCCCAGAGTGTTTAACAAGGCCAGTTTAAAACATTTGGGAATTTACACATTGATTGCTTTGGTGTTTGTAGTATCCGTGGATCTGGACTTCACCGGATTTGAAAAACGGGTTCCGAATCCATCGAAAGTACAAGGTGTTTCCTTGTGGGATTTGGGAAATATGGAAATGTCCGGGCGATACGAGAGAATGTTTTTCGGTTCATTGGAAGAAGACACCACGCAAGCATGGGATTTATTCCAAGAGCCCGAAAACATAGCTGCCGTTAGCCGGTTCCACCAGGAACTGATTTCCGATAAATTTGAGATTGGGGAGCTGCCATATGATGGTCAAACCTATTCTTTATCTTTGTCTTACCATCGAAACAATTTATGGGATCTCACCCGAAGTTACGTGGTTCCGCTCTCTACGATGAAGGAATCGGAAAACTTAAAAGACTTATATGAGTCCCGGGAATTTAAAGAGAGGTATTCTTTTGAGAACTTGACGGTGAAAGAACCGCGATGGATTAAGGTATATAATATGATTTTGTATCAAACCACCATGGATCAATATAGCATGACAACGGTGGATAATCGGGTGGAGATACGTGAGTTGATGGAGCAGTTGGAAAAGGACTATCAACAGCGAACCTGGGCGCAACATTTGGACCGGGGCGCCCCTTATGCACAGATGGAATTGGCTTTCTACGGACTTCCCAATAAGGGTAATGACTATCCCACCTATGCTTATGATGGCAGTTCGGATCCCACTCTAAAGGTAATGAATATTACCGTAAAAAAATCAGATAAAAATACCATTTCCTGGTTGGAGGAGAAAGGATACCATGAGAATTTACGTCTTCAGGTAGAAGATATTGACAGTATTACCGTATTCCATGAAGCCGGAGGGTCCGTGGCGGTGAAAGAAATGGAGTATAAAAAAGAACCGTGGGCGGAAGATCCCATGTCTCATCTGGCAGAGAAACCTCAGGTTCGTTTTGACAAACCGGAAGATATCGCCCGGCTATTAGAGGAGTACCAGGTGGAGGTGACGGATTATCAAGATTACTATTATGGCATCATCAGCTTCAAGAAAAGTGCCCCCTATGCCCATGGATTTTATGAGCATTATAGCACCATGTATCAGTCTATGGATACTGCGGGGGATACCATTACTGTGGATTACTATGTCTATTTTAATCATGATTCACTCCCGGACATCATACGAAAAGCCTTTCCCTAGGCATTCCATGGAGAAATGAAGGGTCTCCCCCGGGGGGCTCTTTTTCTCCATTTCGGGGTATGGTATAATGTCAATGTGGTACCCTTGCATAGGATGGCAAGGGAGAAAGGGTGAACATGGATAATGAAGTGAGGAATGACAAAGATCAGCATGGCGTGAACATCACCGGGGAAAACGCGGAAGGTGTTCGAACCTACCAGATCAACCAAGGGAAAAAAGAAAAATCTCATGGGTTGAGAAATGCATTGATTATCATAGCGGTTATCTTGGGGGCAGTGGTTTTGATTGGTGTGTCTTGCACTCAAATGGCCAATAGTGTAATGGCCAATTTGGGCTTGGTGGGGGCCGCCTATGAGGAATCGGATGTTTCTTTACCGGCGCATGACTACGTGGCTCAGGTTTCTGTGGAAGGAACCATTCAAGCGGGAAATCAGGACTACTTTGGTATGGCATATGGGTATCAACATGAGTGGACACTGGATCTCCTAGACAAATTAGCCCAAGACTCCAACAATCGCGGAGTGATATTATGGGTCAATTCGCCAGGGGGTACCATATATGAATCCGATGAACTGTATTTGGCATTGAAAGAATACAAAGAGGTGACGGGCCGGCCGATTTATGCAGCCATGGGAAATATGGCCGCTTCCGGAGGATACTATATATCATCGGCTTGTGATGAAATATGGGCCAATCGAAATACCTGGACCGGGTCCATCGGAGTAACCTTGGGCACTTTCATTGATGTGTCCGGACTTCTGGAAGAGTACGGAGTGGAAACCACCACCATTACATCGGGCAGGAATAAAGCCATGGGATCGGAATTCCAACCCATGACGGAAGAGCAACTTCAGATTTTCCAAGGGTTGGTGGATGAGGCCTATGAACAATTCGTGGATATCGTGGGGGAAAGTCGGGGGATGACCCGGGAGCAGGTGATTACCTTGGCAGATGGTAGAATATATACGGCGGCCCAAGCGAAGGATGCCGGGTTAATTGACATGATTGGTTCCAAAGAGGAAACCTATGCTGCGCTGCAAGCTGCACATCAGTTGCAGGATGTTCCTTTGGAGGAATTTTTCTATGTTCAACACGTTTGGTTTTCCGGTTTGTTGCAGGGGTTGACCCAAGCATTGAACACTGGGACCAAAGGGGATTTAGCGGCATTGAAAGAGCTGATGGATGGCAATGACCAGATTCAGCCCATGTATCTTTATGAAGGTGGCCGATAAACAAAATATGAGATCG
>CALFUG010000212.1 GCA_937928455.1 uncultured Clostridia bacterium | reverse complement strand
TCTTGTCCGCTAGAAACACTTTCTCACGATAGCCGTCCTGTAATGCTTTTCCCACTGCAATCTCACTCTCTCCATTGTGATACATGTATGCCGTATCCACATAATTCACCCCTTGGTCGATGGCGGCGCGAATCATACGGATGGACTCTTGATGATCCAATGTTCCATCTGGGTGCGTGGGCATTCTCATGGTTCCGAATCCGAATTGAGATATGGCTTCGCCTGTTTTTGAAAAGGTTCTATACTTCATAATGTCCCTCCTGGTTGATTCCTTTCAGAAAATATGTTCTTATATTTTTGCCAAAATTTTTCGCCTTGTTTTCAATATCGGCTTCTTTCCAAATGGTTCCCGGGTCATTGGCCGTAGCCAACAATGCAAAAGGTGCCGGTAGAACAAAACTCTTATTCATATTGATTCCGCTTATAATTTGTTGCGCCACCAAATCACCGCCACTATATCCGGAGACCACAATGGAAAATACCATTTTCTTGCTAAAATCATGGATTCGGAAAGGTGCCGTTAACCGATTGATAAAAGCCGTCATATTGGCCACCAGGGCATCATTGTAGTTGGCACACACCATCATCAATCCGTCACATCCAATAATCGCTGGGTAGACTTGCTCCACCATAACTCCACCATAGAAACAGGCGCTTTTCTCTCCGTAATGTAGACAAGTGTGATAAGGACACCCGATACAATCCACCAGTTCCCCATTTCGCAAAGATATTTCTTCGATTTGGATGCCGGATAACTGTTTTTTTACCAACTCCCACAACATGAGACTGTTGGACTTTTCCGTATTCCCGGCATGTAGCATGAGAAGTCGCGGGGTTTTATTGGGCGGAAGGGAAAACGTAAGGATTCTCTGAACCAGATCTTTTCCCTGTGCCTGATAGGCTTCCAAATTACCCATATCAAGGTTCTGCGCAACCACATTAAAATTCGTCAGAGTTCGAGTCCCTTCTACCAATGGACGCCCGATGAAGGTACACCCCGCCATATTGGCACTGAACACCAAATGGCGGGCCAAATCTTTGGTATACCACTCGCTGTTACTATCTACTAATACCCCCGCTACCGAGCCCTTCAAACAATCCTTTTGCATCCGTATGTATTTTAACATGCGATACCACTCCAGGTTCACCCCGGATTCTCCCAATGAAATGGCAAACAAGATTCGTCGATTACAAAGATCCAATTGGGTAAGTTCCTCCAGAGTTTCCACCACTTCAGTGGAAACCTGACATAAAGCACTTTCCAGAACTCCATCTATTCTTTTTGTTTTAACCGGTTCTTGACATTTGGGATAAATCAAGGTTAACCACTGCTTCTCCATGGAAAGGTCCTTTCTAATATCGTCTGCAAAGCTCCTCATATGACTGCCGAACTCGAATGTATAGCCCTTCCGGTAAATCCAGAGATTCCACTTCCGTCCCTGCTACCCCCAAACGATTCATCATGCCAAAATAAGCGCTCTGCTGTTGGTTTCCCAGGTAAACCGCACTATAATTCCATTGGCCGGCCAAAGTGTCTATTATGGACAACGCCCCCGAGGCAATGGCCGGAGCGATAAAGGGTTTGTAGCCCTTTTCTCGGGCCACCAAATTGGCCTCCACCACCTTTTGGGTTAGCTCCAGCGATACCTCTTCATCATAATGGGTCACACTGTTGGCCAATACCAGGCCCTTGCCATGAGGCCCAAACGCTCGGCCTTCCTTTTCATAGCTTCCAAATCGCGGGTCCAATCGGCTATAATAGCACCCTCTTCCGTGCATTACACCCAATCCATACCCGCGGATTCGATCCGGACCCCAAGAGGAATCCATTCCCCGGGCCGCCATAAATGCCGCCTTGCAAAGAAGGTCTACCGGATCCGATACGATGGCCATCCACCCGCGAAATCCCGAAGCAACTCCTCTTTTTGCCCATTCCTCCACCAAAGTACGATTCCGATTCCACTGCATCATGCGGACATCTTCCTTGGTATAATCCAAGGAAGGAACACTGGCTGACGCACAAAAAACCGCAACATCCCCTCGAAAAAATTCATCCCGGGACAGCCCCTTCACTTCAGGAAAGCTGCGACTATGGGTGGCAGTACTTATTTGACGGTATTCCGTTTCCAACCGATATATTAGGTCTGGATTCATATCCCAAATCCCGATGGTGTGAATCCAATCTCCCCCAAGAAGAAATAGTCCGGATAACAAGGTGCTACCCACATCTCCCATGGCAAAGATATTCACCTGCTGCTTCTTATTGGGTTTACTTAATTGGTTCAAAGGGATGGGGCCCTTCACCAAGTCTGTTATATATGCCAATATAGGCTCCTTCCCTGTCTCGTCCTGCCCCCGCCTACACCAGGCTGCTTCTTAGCCTCTTTAATTTTTCAATATCGTTGGCTACATAAACAGAGGGGGCTAAATTCAAGTCGTAAGATAAACAGTCACCTTGATCCGGTGAACGAGATGAAATAACCACTTCTCCCAACCGTTTCAACGTCAGATTCTTTTCATACAACACCTGATATTCTTCCTCCAGTACAGTAAGGATGTCCCTTGCATTTTCCAGACAAGTCAAAGAGAATTGATATATGGTCTCTTTTTCGGCTTGGCCTAAAAATGCAGGAGCTACATAAGGTTCAATCAGATTAATGGATGGGATTACACTCACATTTTCTGTGCCTTTTCTTGCCACGCTATCCCCCCCAATAAATGGATATATGGAAGATTCCACAAACCAAGCTCGTAAGTTGGGGATGAAATAGGCACTGTCCACTTTCCTTTTTTGAATGGTCATCAAATCCTTTCCCCGGCCGGATAAAATACCCACCACCAGCTTTCGAACATTCACATTTTCCGCCTTGAACAAGGGGTCCAATTCCCGAATTCGATATCCCTTATGAAGCAAGTCGTCTACCAAAATCACATTTCTTTCAAAGGACTTAATGGTCCTCACCTGATGCAATAGGGGGGAGTAGTTGGGATATTCCTGGATGGTAAAACTTTGAATATCCGGTTCGAAAACCTTGTCGGTATGCAAGGTTTTGGTTACCGTATTGGGCACGGCAGCCACTCGAAGAATCTTGCCGAAAGGCACGCACATATATGGACCCAACCGACGTTCCGGAGAAGGCTCTGCCGGAACTTGATTGTCTACCGTTATCATCTTTACCAGCTTGTGATGCAATACTCCCGCATTAAAAGAGATGACCAGGTTTCCGGGGAATAACTTGGTTAATGCCATCTGCAGATTTCGATGGGCCTTGTCCATCACCGTTAGCACACGCTCATTTCGATTCAAAGGGTCCTTGATGGTGGTTTCCATATTCTGCAAAAGGCTGATCGGCGCTTTCATATCCACCTTATAGATATTCATACCTTCTTTAGCCGGCGCTTTCACAAATCCCTGTCTCTCCAACACCTGGAGCACCTTCTTATTCAACGGGCCGCTTTGCCTTCGATGGTATACACAAAACCCAAAGTCATCCCGGAGGCATGTTGCCAGAACCTCTGTCAACAAAAGCTGAGGCAAGTCCCGAATTTCCGAATCCTCACCAAAATATAGGCAGCTGATGACGGCAATTTTCCCTGCAGCATTCTCACGAAGGTGTGCCGTGGTTTCCAGGTCCTTGAACTCGTTATATAAATCAATCTTATCAATGTTTTGATATGCACCCACCGCCACCAAACGGCTATTATGCTCTCCATCCCGCACTGCCACAATGTGGGTTTCCTTCTGCCCCAGGTATTCCCGTAGTTTAGACAATGCCGGGCTATTATGAAATAGCTCATTGTCAATTTCCTTCAACAATCGATGATTACCGCCGGTACGCTCTTCAATGGTGATTCCCTTGGTCTGCATAATCACCTTGTACTGAGGCTCTCTCAAATACAAGCTGTTATCATAAATATAGTTCTGGGCCACATTATCAATTAAATTGGAAATGTCCCGATTGTAGTCGATATTTTCACGGATTCGGCTAGAGCTGATATCCTCCAGATAAGGAGGCAATTTTAGCTCCACCACCTCCCCTTTAATATCTTTGTAGGCCTCTCTTAGTTTTTTCTCTTCGCACTTGCCCTCCAAGGCGCTTTCCCTGCGAAATACTACATGATGGAAGTTGTGAATGGATCCTTCCGTCGACGGCTTTTTGTAAGAGGAAGCATTTACCATCACGTCACTGCCCACTACCACGTAAATCTCTTGATGTGGCAGTAATTCTCTCAATCGAGCCAAATCCTGTTCATTGGCCAGATTCACCGGGACGGAGTCGGGGAAAAGGTATACATGTCTTTCGTCCGCCACGGACATAGACATAATCTTCCGTCTCACCATTCTCGGCTGGGTCTTTTTGGACCAGGAAAACTCATCCAGCGCCATGTAAACTTCGAAACCCAAATCTCTAATTTCCCGCACGATGGCTTTGTGGCTTAATGAAAAGGGATCAAAAGTACCCGGGAAAAAAGCCGCCTTCATGAGAGGATCGGCTTGAAACTCCCCATGATGAAATTGATATTCTTTAATAAATCGATATATGTTGTTCAGGGATGCGGCATTATTGTAGAAGGCCAACTCCGATTCCTGTTGAGCCAACAGCAAAGTCAACATCTTCTTATTGATGATTTGGAAAATGATCGCCTTTTTCTCCAGTGTCAAATCCAGACTTCCAAACACATATTGCCCCACCACTTCAAAAGCCTCTTGACTGACCACTTCGCGATAATTGGATAGTCCCTTCATTAGAATGCCCAACAATCGCTCCAATCTGTGGTTTACTACTTCTTGAGGCTCCCCAAATCGTTGCTGATAGTCCCCATACTTGGTAATCATAATTCCTACCGTATCTAATGCTACGGAACTAATTCGATCATTGGTGCTTTCCGTTTGCTTGATGAGTTCCTTCACAAACTCGTCCAACTCGTTGGGATGAAGATAAAGGCTCATTTCACCCAAATACTCCGGGATGTACTTGGAAAACTGATACTCCCCTATTTCTAATCCTCGCATCAGTTCGATTACCACTTCATTTCGTTCATCTAAAGGTAGCAATCCGATTACTTTGAGTAAGGCTCTTCCTGCACTATGTCTCACTGTCACTTTTTCGCTCACCTTGAGTAGGTTGGAAAGATGAGTGGTAATATGTAACAATTCCCCCGACTTGCCTCGGTTCAAGCTGTCCAATAGAAGTTCAATGTTCACCGCCTTCACTACCCAAGGAGTATCTACCTTTAGATTCTCCAAAAAAACATTGGAGATGCCTTCTGAATACCGACTCAACACCAATTCGCATTGGGCAGCGCGCTCCTCATGACCCCCCAGCCTTTGTAAAATCTTATACTTCAGATAGGTGGCACTAATAATATTGTTCTTCCCATTATTTTTTACTACCTTCTCAATGACCTTCGCCACTTTTGGTGAAGCATCGGATTCCGCCATATACTTGGCCACTCTCAAAGCACAGACCTTAATTTCCAGAGAATCCCTTCGGGACGCCTCCTCTGTAAATTGGATTACTTTCAAACGTTCTGTCGGTTCCATTTCCAGAAGGGGTATAAACAGAAGGGCATCCAATATCACAAAAACCTCCTGGTCCGAAACATTGTCTTTTTCACAATATGCCAAAAATACTTCCAGGTATCTTCTTCTCTCTTGGGAATTTAATCGAGCAAAAATGGAGATGATCAGACTACGAAGCGCATATCCAATCCAACGGCGATGTTGCTCCGTGACTTTATAATCCGGAAATATAATCGCATTCAAATATTGGTCCCATAGTTGAACTCCTGTCAATTCCTGGGTTTTAGCTAGGGCTCCATCGGGGATTTCTTTTCGGTACTCCTCATCATAATTGGCAATGATTTTCCCCATCAGATTACCGGCCTGCCGTCGAATATCCCCTTCTCGATGCATCAGTAATTCGTACAAAAAGTGTAAAGTAACAAACTTTTGTTTCTGCGTCATATACGTATAGTACTCTTCGAATATATTGATGTAGGCTCGTATATTCTTCCAGTTTTTTTCGCTCCTGGCTGCCTCCAACAAATTACCAAATGATGTTTCATTGTTAAACTTGCTCATTAGGGCAATATTATGTTGAATGGCCAATCCTTTGAAAGTATCAATCACTTCTTCAGAGGTCATCAACGATGATTCCTTAGCAGCTGGCGGTTCTCCGTAATCTTCTTCCAACTTGGTACGAACACCCAAAGATTCCATGTACTCTTCAAAGTCCTTCAACTTGGAATAGACCTTCGTATACCGATCCTTCTTTGCTTGATCCACATTATCTAATTTATGGAGAATGACATCAAAAGAATCTTTTAACGAATAGAAGTTTACGATTTCTCGACCCAAGTCATCCCGAGTACTTTTTACACGGAAATCGGCATAAATTAAAATCAAGGATTCTACGGATAAGTTTTCCAATTCCAAATCCCAAGTAGAGTGATTGGCCGCAATATGGCCAATGGTAGGCATATTGTTATTTGCCAGAAATTGGTCCGTATAAAAATAGTGAAGGTAGGGAATTCTCCCACTCTCCTCTTCCGTTCCCCCATACTTTCCCAAATCATGAGAAAAGGCGGCACCGGAAACCAAGGGAACATCCACGGGGAGTCCCGCTTGTTCCAATTGTCTTGCCATGTGCATACTGAGATGATGTACCCCCGCGATATGACCCAAGGTATTGTATGGAGTAATCTCGGCACCGATACACATGAACTCATGAATATACCGATCTCTCATGATTTCCAGCAATCTCTGATACTCCAATGCGCTATCATACTCTTCGCATTCTTCCCATGTTAGCAAAGCAAAGTCCCGAGAATAGTCAAAATCCTGGCCTTTTCTTTTTAACTCCAATAGGGTTCGAATGATTTGGAATAGTAAAAGTCTTCCGGTAGCATACTCTCCGTTTCCCTCTGTCTCCTGTTCTTGGGCTCTTTGAGGAAACAAGGTCCCGATGGTGTAGCTATACAAGTATGGCAACCATCCTTGCTCCGGGGTGTGGCTTACTCTTTCGATGGTCTTAGAAGATATTCTCATCACGTCCTGGCATCCCCAAGTGTCTTGTGAGAGAAGTTGTGTGAGGTGCCCCTTCCAGTCATCATGAGCCAAAAGCTCCATCATGGCCTTTTTTGACATCCGAATATTCCGCAGAAAATGCCGGTCTGTCAGGCTTTCCCTAAATAATTTATAGGCCTCATTCACACTTTTATTTTGCAAACCGTTTCACCTCACTGTTTCTGCAAGTAACTTCTCTATATTATCCTATTTTTGACCCGGACTTTCAAGTCGTTCTTCCCCTGTGGTATAATGGATGAAAGATTTCGATACAACCCTATGAAAGGAGGCAAACTCAATGAATGTAATAGAAAGAGGAAATGACTACATCAAAACCATGGACGCCTGGGATATCGGGCTTCTAAAAACAGCTCTTTTCTCATTAGGTGTTCTGGTGGGAATGTCGGTAAAGAGAGAGGATAAGAAGAAAGTAGCCATAGTGGCAGGAGTTTCCTATGGCCTCACATTGGCGGCGGTGATGGTCCCCTTCGTGAAACATTTTGTAAGCAGCGATGATGCGGAAGAAACGGAACCCATCATCCTAGAAAGGTAATTACACTTCATGCTTGTATCTACAACTATCACCGCAAAAGAGAAGGCTTCGTTGGAAAAACTCCTGCAGGAAGCCCTATATCAATATGATCTCCCGGGGTTATCCATTGGGTGTAAACGGGATGATGATCCGGTTCAAATTATCACCGGGGGGTATAGCAACTACGTAAAGAAAACCGTTCTAACCTCCCATCATGTTTTCCACATGGCGTCCATCAGCAAGTTGTTCACCGCCTCAGGTGTTATTCAGCTTGCTTTAAACGGTGCCTTCTCACTGGATACTCCGCTGAAAACTCTGCTTCCTTGGTTTACCATGTTAAAAGACCCTGCAACAGAAGATGGGTGGCGTAGAATCACCCCTCGGCAAATTCTCTCTCATACCAGCGGTTTACCGGATGTCACCGACTATCATTGGGAAATAGCGTCCACCTCGGACACTGCGTTGGTTGATTATTGCCAGTCTGTTGACGTTACCCGGCGCACTTTACTTTGGCCCCCGGAGGATTGTCGCTTTTCCTACAGCAACATCGGCTACGAATTGATGGGCGCTTTAATTCAAGAATATAGCGGACTGTCCTTTGAGCAGTATATGGAAGAGAATTTTTTCATCCCTTTGGGTATGGGAAATGCCACCTTCAAAACTTATGAGAGAACGGGAGATGGCACTAGCAAAATCTCATCCTTGGAAAAAGCCGGTGTGGTAGTGCCTCATGGCAAAAATGCCCGTCACCAAATTCAACTGGAACCCCACTTCCCCTATCATCGAGGCCACGGTCCCAGCAGTACGCTAACTGCCACCATGGAAGATGTTCTTCTTTGGGGACACTCTTGGCAAAATTCCAACCCTATTATTTCGAAACTGTTCCAAAAGGAGAACCCTTGGTTGCCCATTGCCACCGTTCCCAATAACGGCGAAGAAATCGGGTTGGGTTGGTTTATCCGCAAGGAAGGAAATCTTACCTTCTACGGCCACGAAGGCTCCGACGATGGATTTCGTAGCAGCCTCTGGATTTGCCCCGAAAAAAAATGGACCATATTGGTTTGCGCTAACATTACCAAGGCCCCTGTCAAAAAAATCAATAAAGAAGTAGGGCGGATTCTGCTGGATCATTCATAAGAAAAGGAGGGTCTCCATCAGGAAATCCTCCTTACTTATTTTATTGGTTCTATGACCCCTCACATTACATGATTATTTGCTTACGGCTTCCAGGAAATTTCTCTCGTTGATTTCATCCAAATACTCAGAATCCATCTCACGAATACCTGCCGGGAATTCGTACTTAGCCAGTCTTTCCACAAAGGGATCGGGATCAAAGCTTTCCGGTCCATGGACACCCTTTAAGTCCCAAATACCCTTGGCAACCAGTTCCATCATAATAACAGGCCCCACTGCCGTTTGGGCAACGACGGAGTTGGTGGTGTACTTTTTAATACAATCTTGATTATCCGCTACCTGATAGATGTAAACAGATCTTCTCTTTCCATCCTTGGTTCCCGTAACCCAAGTCCCTGCACAGCCTTTACCGGTCATATTCTTGGTGGAATCCACAGGATTTGGAATAACCTTTACCAAGAAGTCTCGAGGAGATATCTCAGCATCGCCTACTTTAATTTTGGTATGCTTATCATCCATTCCTACTCTTCGAAGGTCCAGAAGCAATTGTCTCATATCACGAGGAAC
>CALFUG010000211.1 GCA_937928455.1 uncultured Clostridia bacterium | reverse complement strand
AAAAACCAGGATTAGAGGAGAAAAAATATGGAAGGGAAAAACACAACCTACCCGGTACGAGCCATTGCTCATCTTAAGGAAATGATTCAGGAAAGCGCGCGGCTTTACGGAGATAATACGGCATTTCTGGTGAAGGATGAAAAAGGCGGTGCGTATCGAGAAATCACCTATGGAAAATTCCAAGAGGATATTGACGCTCTTGGAACGATGATGATGGAAATGGGATTGAAGGACAAAAAGATTGCCATTATTGGTGAGAATTGCTATCCCTGGATGGTGGCATACTATGCGACGGTAAATGGGGTGGGAGTTGCGGTGCCCTTGGACAAAGAGTTAAATGAAAATGAGATTCATAATTTAATGAATACGGCAACCTGTGAAGCGGTGTTCTTTACGGAAGCTTATAGTCACTACTTTAATGAGTTTCCCGTAAAGTACAAAATCCAAATGAAAGCTTATGAAAAAGAGCCGGACCAGGAAACGCAGGGCATCCTTTTCAAAGATTGGGTGGAGAATGGAAAGACCTTACTGGATGGAGGAAACACCTCTTTCCAAGAGAGAGAGATTGATCCCCATGAAATGAAAATGATTCTTTTCACTTCCGGAACCACCGACATTGCGAAGGGTGTAATGTTAAATCATCACAATATCGTATCCAACATTATGGACGGTAGTCGCATTGTGAAGGTACATGAGACAGATCGTACCCTTTCCATTCTGCCCATTCATCATACTTTTGAATCCACCATGGGCACCGGCATGATTCTATATGCAGGCGCTTCCATTGCCTTTTGCGAAGGATTAAAGTATATTGCCAAGAATATGGAGGAGGCAAAAGTCTCTATTCTGGTAGGGGTTCCCTTAATATTCGAATCGATTTACGATAAAATATGGAAACAAGCCGAAAAAACAGGAAAAGCAAAAACTCTTCGCAAAGCCATCCAATGGAATAAGAGTTTAAAAGGAATGGGACTGGATATGAGCCGTCGGCTATTCAAGGCCGTTCATAAAAAATTTGGGGGCAATTTGCGCATGATTGTATCCGGAGCCGCACCCATTGATCCCAACGTGATTCGAGGGTTTGAGGACTTGGGGCTCAAAGTGTTGCAGGGATATGGTCTAACAGAGTGCTCTCCTTTAATCAGCGGCACACCGGATTTTTCCGATACCTATAAAAAAGCAGGGTCCGTGGGGCTATGTGTTCACAGTGGGGCCATTCAAATAGTGGACCAAGACGAGGATCAAATAGGGGAAATTCTCTATGCCGGCCCCAATGTGATGATGGGATACTATAATCTTCCGGAAAAAACAGAGGAAGTCCTGAAAGATGGATGGTTTCACACCGGTGATTTGGGATTTCTCGATGACAATGGCTGGCTGTATATTACAGGAAGAAAAAAGAATGTTATCGTTACGAAAACCGGGAAGAACATTTATCCAGAGGAAGTAGAATATTACATCAATCGGAATAAATACATCCAGGAGAGTCTCGTACATGGAATACTGGACGATAATGAGGATACCTTGGTCAGTGCCCAAGTGAGACCGGACTACGATGTGATTTATGAAGAGTTTGGTGAAAACATGGATGAAGGACAGATTCATGCTTTAATCAAAAAAGTCATCGGTGATATTAATGAGAAGTTACCCATATATAAAAGGGTTCGTAATTTTTCGGTGAGAAGAGAAGAGTTTATTAAAACCACCACCAAAAAAATTAAGCGCTATCAAAACAAATAAAAACATACTAGTATTGGAGGAATGGAGAGATGAAAGAATTTAAGTTTGATGTGGATTATGTAAGAGAACAATTTCCCGCGATGTCAAAGACGGTGAACGGCTATGGGGCAGCATTTCTGGATGGCCCTGGGGGAACCCAGGTCCCCAAGAGGGTAGTGGACAAAATTAACGACTATTTATACTATCGCAATGCCAATGCGGGGGGATCTTATGCTACTTCTCGGGAGAGTGATGCCATGTTCTTACATGCCAGGGATGTTTTTGCGGACTTTTTGGGATGTGAAGCAGAAGAGGTGGCTTTCGGAGAAAACACTACCACCATTAATTTCAAACTGGCCATGGGACTACTACGAGATTTGAAGCCGGGGGACGAAATCATTATCACGGATATTGACCATGAGGGAAACCGTTCTCCTTGGCGCACTCTGGAGGACTTTGGAATGATCGTGAAAAGTGTGAAAATCAATACGGATACCATTACACTGGACTTTGATGACTATCTATCAAAACTAACAGACAAAACAAAAATTGTGGCCGTGAACTGGGCAGCCAACTCGTGTGGAACCATTACCGATGTGAAAAAGGTGATACAGGAGGCCCACAAACATGGTGCCATCACTGTGGTGGATGCGGTTCATTATGCGCCTCACAAACCCATCGATGTGAAAGAGATTGGAACCGATGTATTGTTGTGCTCTGCCTATAAATTCTTTGGGCCTCATCTGGGGATTATGTATATCCAAAAGGATTTGGGAGAAAGAGTTCGTTCTCTTCGGGTTATGGCATATGATAATGAGCACACACCTCATAAGTTTGAAACGGGCACACAGGCTATGGAACTGACGGCAGGAGCCGTAGAAGCGGTAGAGTTTATCGCAGATATTGGGCAGAAACATGCCGCCTTCTTTGAGAAGGAGGTATCTGGCTTAACCGGTCGGCGGCGGGATGTGGTGGCCGGTATGTTGGCCATTGACGCATATGAAGAACAGCTGGCCCAGAAGATGCGAGAGGAACTTCCCAAGATTCCCGGCTTGAAAATATACGGGCCCGGAGATGGCCACCCCAGAACTTCCACGGTATCCTTCCGTATCGAGGGGTTCCATATGCAGAAGCTGGCGGAATACATGGGAGATCGTGGGCTGTTTGTATGGGATGGTGATTATTATGCCATAGAAACCATCCGAAATGTGTTGAATCTGGTAGAAACCGGAGGACTTCTGCGAATTGGGCTGGCTCCCTATAATATTCCGGAGGAAATCCATCGAGTGATTCAGGTGGTTCAGGATTTTGTTCGAGGTGACCAATGACCCAGGACTGCAAATTAGCCTTTCTGGGTTTCGGGAATGCCGCCCAAGCCTTGTCCCGGCTTTTAATAGAAAAAGAGAAGGAGCTGGAAAGCCGAAGAGGAGGTCCCATTAAGGTGGTAGCCATTGCCACCCACTCCCGTGGCGTCCTTTATCAGCCGGAAGGAATTAACTTGGAATCCTTGTTGGCGTATGATTTCACCCAGCCAGGCTGGTTCAAGGATTCGACGAATCAAGGAGTGGACTGGTCTCCTTTGGAGATGATTGAAAGGGCGGACTACGATGTAGCTTTCGAGATGACCCCGTTGGATATCTTCTCGGGTCAACCTGCCATTTCCCATATTGAGAAGGTACTGCTTCGAGGGAAAAGTGTGATTACCGCCAATAAGGGACCCATTGCCTGGGATTTTCACAGGCTGCGGAGGCTGGCGAAAGAAAAAGGGGGTACATTCTACTATGAGACCACCGTCATGGATGGAACTCCTGTGTTCAATTTGATGGAAAAAACTCTTCCTTACTGTAAGGTAGAGGAGGTAGAGGGAATCTTAAATTCCACCACCAACTATGTTTTAGAGGAGTTGGCAGAGGGTAAAGATTATCAGGCGATTTTAACCGAAGGGAAAAGAAGAGGCTTTGTGGAGGAGGATCCTTCTCTTGATCTAGAAGGGTGGGATGCCGCTGCAAAAGTATCCGCACTCCTTAATGTGTTGATGGATTCCCAAATCACTCCCTTAGACATCCAACGGGAAGGCATTATGGGAATCACACCGGAGATGATTCGGGACGCCGAGGAGAACCATCAGGTTTACAAGCTCCTATGCCGTGGCTGGAAAGAAGGGGACCGTGTTAGAGGGCGCGTGAAGCCGGAGCGGGTATCAAAAGACAGTTTGTATGCCAGCATAAACGGGACATCTTCTGTAGTTTCCATCTCCACGGATTTAATGGGGAAAATTACAGTAGTGGAGCATGACCCGGAGATTTTACAAACGGGATATGGATTGTTTGGCGACTTGGTTCGTTTTTTGGAGGAAACCTAGGTGGAGACACTGGAGGGAAGGGATATTTGAGAAAAGAGGATAAAGGATGTTTTGGACGATCCTGAAAAGCACCTTTCTGATAACAGGGGGTGTGTTGCTAGTTGTGATTTTAGGTGTATATGCACTGATCCTCTATATCTTTGTTTCGGTTTCCTATTCTACTGGTACCAGTATGACGGAGTTTGTTCGTCGGTTTAAGGAGGGGATTCAGTCTCATTTGCTGGAAATCATAATTTTCGTAATGATACTGTTTGTAATATCCTATTTGGTTTGGCGCGCATTATCCTGATTTCAACGAAACAAAAAAACCAGCAACTATGGCAGTTACTGGTTTTTTATTTGGAGGCGACACCCAGATTTGAACTGGGGAATAAAGGTTTTGCAG
>CALFUG010000210.1 GCA_937928455.1 uncultured Clostridia bacterium | reverse complement strand
TATCCCGTCTCTTCCAACAGCAAGAGGAACTTATAAAATAGCTCCGGACCTACGGAAAGTTGAACTACTTCCGCCCCCAGGGCTTCACACTTTCTCGCCTTTTCGATAATTTCCGGCTGGCCTTTTCCTTTGCTGTCATAACATTCCTGCACCACAATACACTTCAATCCATGAATGGCCGCCTGGGAAGCTACGGCGGCACCATAGTTTCCGGAAGTGGCGGTGAGTACGCCTTTGTACCCCAACCGCTTGGCATGGTATACGGAGTTGGCGGCTCTCCTAGCTTTAAAGCTACCGGAAGGATTGCAGGCCTCATCCTTGATGAATATTCTAGCTCCCATGCCTTTGGGCGCACACGTTCTCGCCAAAGCGGTGAGATTTTTCAGTTCTAAAATGGGGGTGTTTCCCACGTTAACGCCATACTGAATCTGTTGCATTTCTTCCAATGAATAGCCGGTTTCCCGCATCATTCGCTCGTAGTCAAAGGCCAGGGAACCGGATTCGAACTTGCTGTAATCGATGCCAACAGATTTCAGCATAATTTCTTGTTTTCTTGCCATGACGGAGGCATAATCCGTTGCTCTACTGGTCATTTTCTTCACCTCCGAATACCATCTCTCGCACCTGTTGGTCGATTTTGAGAAGTTCGGGAATGAAATTGCCAAAGCTATGATCGTACGCCGGGTTGACTTCTATTAAAGTGCCTTGCTCTTTTCTTCCCGTTACGGTAATCACCGTTACTTCATCTCCCAAATTGGCGTCCTTTTCTAAAAATCCTTTGGTCCAAAGTTCCAAGGGAACTTTCTTGGTATCGTCGGGAACCTGGGGTGCCCTTTCTGGAGGTGACAGTATGATTTTGTGGATTCGAACCCACGAATCTTTTACAATCATGATTTTTTCCTTTCATTGGATACTTTTGCTATCGCATTTTTGCGTGCTTTTTATGTTCTCTTTTTCTCTGTTTTGCCACTATTTTACAATTTTCGCTTCTTGGTAAATCATATCTCGCATATCTCCCATGATGGCTCTCGGCACCGGAAGGTCAATCATGGTATGAAGTCCGGGTCGGGCATTGATAATATGAGGGATCATATTGACGCACATAGCGATAGTCCCGATACCTCCCGGGATTTCCGGGCTGTTCACCATATTTACGTTGGGAGTTCCTTTAATGATAACATAGTCCCCTGTCTGGATGCCCACCTGCTCCGGCTCAATTTGCTGGGGATGATCCATCTCAATTTTCATTTGTCCATCCACATAGCCATATCCTTTCATGGCGCAGCCCGCTACATTGCCAGCCTTGGCAAATCCATGAAGGGATTTTCGATCCACCTCCGTCATAATGGGATTCATGGCGGTTTCCACCTTGTCCACCTTCCAGCCAATGGCATCTGCAATCATGTGGATGGATTCGTGGAAGCCCACATGACCGGAAAGGTGACCGGTGCGAACTCCTTCTTCGAATTCTTCCTTGGTGATGCCAATTCCCTGCTCTGTCATAACGGCAGGGCCGAAGGGAGACAAACTGTTGACTCTTCGGGCAGTAATGCTTTCCACTTCTTCACAGCAGCCGGTCCAAAGAACCACCAATAGATCCATAATCAGGCCCGGATTGATGCCGGTTCCCAGAATAGATACGCCGTTTTCTTTGGCAATACGGTCCAGCTCCTTGGTTTCCTCCGGAGACTGGGCTTGCGGATATGCCATTTCTTCCGCGGAAGAAACCACATTGATTCCTTGCTCTAAAACAAATTTCAGTCGGTCAAAGGCCGTTTTGGTGAAAGAGTCGGTACAAGTCAGTACCACATCCGCGGATCCCGGCTTAATGACATCTTCCGGCGCGCCAATAATCACGTCGGGACGATCTCCTCGAGGCGTTTTAATGTAATCGTACATGGATTTGCCAATCTTTTCGCCACGACCTACCGCTCCTACGATATCCACTCCCTTTTTCTTAAGAAGCATGTCCGCCATGCCGCTTCCCATGGCTCCCAATCCCCAAATGATGACCTTTACATTTTCCATTTCTTCCTTCTCCTTTTCTACTCACTTTATGGTTGCACGGCAACCTTTCCGCTACTAGTTCTGCCTTTTGTTTCCCCGGGCCATTTATATCTTTAGATTTCTTTCTATATTTATATTGATTTGCAAGGAGTGTGCCAAGTTGTGGGAAAAGTCAGAGTACTCTCCATATTCGTGAACTTCCTCATAATTGCCCGCCATGGGAATGATGGGCTCAACCAAAAACTCCCTGAAACCCATATTTTTCAAGGTTTTCAGAGAGTGAATCTTTACCCATATATTATTGCTATTGTTGATGTAATTGCCGCAATTTCACCAGATGTTGCCCCCAAGATGGCAGCTTCTTGCCGGCCTTCTCTCAACCTGCCCATTCATTTGCATATGCTGCAAATATATTTGCACTTTGTGGTGATTCTTTGTGAATTATTGAAACTTTCGGGTGGCATCCAGGTATCGGGTCAGCATGCCAATGTTGACAAAATAGTGGCTATATTTGTCCTTTCGTTTCACATCAATGAGTCCGCTGTTCTCCAGCTTTTTCATGTGTTGGGAAATAGTAGCCTGAGAGTACTCGAAAGCTTCCACCAAGTCCCCGGTGCACACCGGTTCCCTTCGGGTGTTGCAATTCATAATGTGACGAAACAGCCGTACTCGGGCCGGGTGAGCCAACGCATCGGAAATGGTGGCAATCAGTTCCACTTCTTCCTCCACCAATTCATCGATTTCCTTTCGTAGACGCATCCACCCGATCTCCTTTCCATCCATACTTTTTCATTTTATGCTGCAGGGTCTGCCGTTTGATGCCCAGCATCCTGGCGGCTTGGGATACATTCCCCTCCGTTCGAGACAGGGCAACCTCTACCAGCTCCCGTTCTTGGTTCTCCAAATACTTTTCCAAGGATTCTCGCAGCTCTTCCGGGTTTAATGCCCCTGGACGGTCTGCTTCTCCTTCTTCTTGGGGAACGCGAATCAGTTTTTCCGTTAACACGTGCTCCTTGTCCACCAAGCTGATGGCGGACATTAGGATGTTCTCCAACTCCCTCACATTGCCGGGGTAATGATATTCCAACAGTCGATCCATGGCCCGCTCTGCCACCATCCACACTTCCTTATGGAACCGGCGATTGTGTTTTTCCAAAAAGTGGTCTGCCAATATGGGAATATCACTCTTTCGCTGCCGTAACGGAGGTAGCTCCAAATGGACGATGTTCAGTCGATAATACAGGTCCTTCCGCAGTCGGCCTTCTCGAATCAAACGCTCCGGGTCTTCGTTGACGGTGGCGATAATTCGGGCATCGATGGGAATATCCCGGGTGCCGCCCACTCTTCGGATATAGTCCTCTTGCAGTACGCGCAACAGCTTACCTTGTAAAGCATAGGGCATGGCGCTGATTTCGTCAAGAAGAAGTGTGCCGCCGCTGGCTTGCTCGAATAACCCTTCCCGATCCACTGCCCCGGTAAATCCGCCCTTGGCGGTACCAAAGAGAATTCCTTCCAAAAGACTTTCCGGCAGCGCTGCGCAGTTTTGGGCTAGAAACGGCTTGGTCTTCCGATTGCTTCCGTAATGAATGCTTTGTGCCACCAGTTCTTTTCCGGTTCCGGTCTCTCCATAGAGAAACACGGTGGCATTGCTACCGCAAGCCCGCCGGGCGATATCCATGGTTTCTTTAAAGGAAGCATCTTCTCCGATAAGATCTTCAAAGGTATATGTTTTAATGTGGTCCCGGGGAATTTCTTTGGGTGCGGTCGCATCGTCGGGAACTCTCTCCATGGCCAGAATTCGGTCCGACATTTCCTTCATAGGGGTTAGGTCCTTGGAAAACTCCACCGCCGCCACCACATGACCTTCTTTGTCTCGAACCGGTAAAGTCGTATTGATAGTATGTATCCATTTTCCGTATCGATTCAAATAGCGCTGTTCCCGCCGATACGTAGGCTGTCCCTGATCCAAGGCACGCAAAAGTGTGGATTCTTCTCTGGGAATGCCGGAAAAAATCTGTTGAAAATCTTGATTCAATACTTCCTCCGGGGTTTGATCCTCTAATTGGGCCATGGCCTGATTATATAGAATGGTGGTATGGTCCTTCATGACCACATGGACGCCATAATCAAGCTCTCCGGTGAGAGTATATAGGAGTTGTTGCCAAAAGGCTTCGTCTTTTTTATCTTTCATGGTTTGAATATACCATAAAATCGAAAAGAGTGCAAAAGTATTTGCACCCCCATAACAGCTTCTTGCTTTTGGAATATAATAGAATCTATCTATCTGCCGATATGACTTAAATAATCTCTTTTTCTCTGGCCACAAG
>CALFUG010000209.1 GCA_937928455.1 uncultured Clostridia bacterium | reverse complement strand
AAAAAGGGAACACCCAACCTCTCCATCAACTATATACCAACTATATTGAACTTTCTCCGGCCATTATGAAACTGGCAACAGAGACGGCCCAAAAAGCGAAAGGGTTCGGAGATTTCGAGCTCGGTTTGCCATTGGTTTATTCCACCCTGTCCGGTTTCTTGGCACAGCATGCCTCCCAAAGTATACGCCTTACGGACAGTCCGGAATGGGGGCATAAGTCGGGAAAATCAAAATAATATACTTTCAACGTATCGCTACTTTGTTTTTCCCTTATGGTTGACGGTATCTTCATTTCTGAATTTAACAAACCCCGGCAATGACGGAATTTTTCGATGCATTGGCACCTGAAATCGTTCCGGCTTCTCCCGATTCAACAGATGCTCTGTGATAACATCTCTATAAATTCGTTCCATTTTTTCACCAAAAGACTCTATGGAATACTTGTCTGAAATACTCTTCGCATGGAAAGAAAGTGTTTTTCGAAACTCCTCGGACTGAAAAACCAAACGTAGTCCCTGAGAAAATCCTTGGAAATCTTCATAACCATATCCTGTGACGCCATCTACCACCCATTCGGACAGAAGCGGGTCTCTTCTACATACGCACGGCAATCCTGCCGCTAATGCTTCAATATATGTAAGGCCTTGTGTTTCACTGGTAGAACTATTCACGAATACATGCCCCACGTGGTAATAAGGAGCAACATCTTCGGGTGGAATCATGCCGGTAAATATAATCCGATGGTTCAGTCGTTTCCTTTCCACAAGCTTCATGAGCTCCTTGCGATAGGGTCCGTCTCCCACCATAAGTAGCCGCCAATTTTCTTCTTTAGCCATGAAAAAATAATCAATCAATTCATCCAAATTTTTCTCTTTTGCCATTCTTCCAACATAAAGCAACACCTTGTTGTTCTGGGCAATTCCCCACTTCTTTCGAATTTCGCTTATCTTGGACTCATGAGGACCCTTCGTAAATCTTTGCAAATCGATGCCGGTTGGCACCACCTCTATGGGCGTAGTAATTCCATACCCCAAAAGAAGTTTTTCAACTTTCTCTGTGGGCGCAATCACTCTATCCAAATCTTGCAACAATCTCCTCGAAAGGAACTCTATTGTTTTTTTCCCCATTGCACGACGTGACGTAAAATAGTGGGTATAGTCTTCATACATGGTGTGGTACGTGTGCACCCTCGGTATATTGTGAGTGGCGGCAAGCCTCCTTGCCAAGAAAAAAGTAGTAAATTCGGCGTGGGTGTGAACCACATCAGGTGCCCATACTGTCAATTCTTCGTAGTGAGGAAAGTAAGCGGGAAAAGAGGCCCGTCCTCCGGGGTATAGGCGCTCTGCCTTAACGGACCCGATATAATAGATGTTATCCTTTTTTAACGGAAAAAACCGAGGAGAAAGTGTCATGATTCTTACATCATGTCCTCTTTCCTGCAAAGAACGGCTTAAATTTTCCACCGAGATAACCACCCCATTCACTAATGGATAATACCATTCTGTAGCAAGTAGTATTTTTAAAGGTCTACACGATTCCTCTTGTCTCACTATTGATCCCTTTCCCTCACAAGTCGGTCTGATTCTTTTAGACCGGATCATTATTACGAAACGCTGTTCCAATTATACCATTTTTTGGGCCACGAAGCACACGTCTTCATAAATAAGAAGAAGCATTGGGTAGAATGACCCAGTGCTTCTTCATTATGCTTTCATCCTCAATTTATGTAAAATGGCACCGTTTCTAATTTAACAGCAGCGCTTCTGTTTCTTGTAATACCGCTTTCACCTTTTTTTCTATTTTTTCCGCACTTTGATTGCTGTAAAACACACTGCAATTGTTTTCTGAAGCTTTTAATCTTAGCATGTTTCTAGAGATTGTTAATCTATGGTAGGCCTCTTTTCTAGGTTCTGGTGCATCGATCCATCCCAAAACCGTCAGATTCATTTCCTTTTGCTTACTTCTTTCCCCCAAAGATTTTTGATTGATCCGGTCAAAATATTGGGTTAAGCACTGAAGTCGTTGATCTTGACTAATTCGAAGAGCACAAGAATATCCTTCATATTCTAGCGGTGTCATCAATATCAGACGATCGCAGCATTCCAGCTCTTCAGCCAACATTCTTCTACATCGATTCATTTCAAATGCTCTGGGTGCTTTAACCAAAGAAAATATGTCACCCAATCGTTCTCCTTCATTGGGAGCTTTTAAATCACTTAACTTAAAGTACATCACATCGTCTCCCCTCTGACGAAGAGTATCCATCAACTTCTTGCCCACACTGTTTGCCATAGGATCCCTAGGGTCGGATCCATCCATAATCATAACTTTCATGCCCACCATTCCTCCTTTTTCCGGATGGCCGGCTGATGTTGTTTACGCTACCACAACAAAGCCTTCCTTCCTATTAAGGATACGATTGCTACTTTGTTCTGGGCATTTGTCAGAAACTCTCTCTACCTCATACTACCCCATCCGGATGAATAAGTAAAGGACTTTCCCTATAATTTTCCTGCCATTCATAATGTATTTATATATCTTCGATTTGATACGGCATTCTATTGATGGAGTTTTCTTGGCCATGTTTTTTTGCCAGGGTTTTCCACATTAAGTTACCACCCAATCGATATAGGAAGGAAGGCATCGTCGGCTTGCTCAATATGTTTTTCGTTTGTATGGAAAAAGCTTTTCCTTTCCACGTTTCCTCTGCCGCCAAATCCAATCCCTTGCAAATGATTTTAGTGTTTGAATCCTCCTTTTGAATTGGTTTTTTTCCAATTCCTCTCCCGCCCGGTAGGATAAGTCCCCCCAAAAACGGTAACTCCATTTTCTCTGCGAATAAGGAACATGACTCCAATACATTGACGCAATGTATCTTTTCCGGAAAGCCACAATTCACCATAGCAGCCAACTTGGGTTTGGTTTCTGTTTTCTTAAGTACATCAGCCCATTCCTCCATAAAGGCCATCATTTTTGCCGGGAAGGTATCTATATACAAAGGGAAAGACCAAAGGACGAGATCTTTCTGAGATAGGCTCTCTAACATTTTGCCCCACTCCGGAGTCTTTCTTGAAATTCGATGAATATGGAAAACCTCTGTCTCGATATTTCTTTCACTCAATCGACCCATATAGTATTCTCCCAATCGGTAGGAAGTACTTTTTCCCCCTCGAGGACTGCCTACCAAAAGAGCCGCCTTCCGTATATTTGCATCCGTAACGGATGAAATCGAACCCCCACTTAGATCTAATTTTTCATCATTTAGCTCAAAGTCCGTATATTCTGGAGCCAGCTTTTTAATATATCCTTCCCAATCATCCTGCGACTCATTTTCATGGCATATGAGACACTGGGTTCGTTTCGAATGAAAATTTATTCCGTTTCTCCCTACAAGACATCGAAAAACACTTTCTTCTCTTTGATTTTCTTCCGGAAGCCAACCGATTACCGTTAAATCCGGATACTGTGGATATCGCTTTCTATGATGGGTTTCTCCATGGATCTTCATAAAATACGGGGAAGTGTTCTGGATAAAGTGATCCAACATCGTTTTTACCAATGGAGAATAGCTACCGAATCGAATGGGGCTTAAAATGACCAAGTGATCGCAATTCGCCATGGCCTCTGCCACCAGGCGATTGTCATCCTCGATATCACAAATCCCCGGGTTCCTGGTCCAGCAAAAAAATAAGCCTCTACAAG
>CALFUG010000208.1 GCA_937928455.1 uncultured Clostridia bacterium | reverse complement strand
GTGAAGGTGGAAGAACCGTAGGCTCCGGCGTTGTTATTGAGATTATCGAGTAATCCATAGCCAACAAATGATACCCCCTGATGATAGGGGACAAAAACGGTCGTGAAAGCGGCCGTTTTGTTTTGTCTTGGGTAGTATCGAGGCGGGGGTTTTGATATAATAAAACAAAGGAGTCAATGTATATATGGAGTATTTGAAATCATTAAACCCACAACAACGGGAAGCGGCCCTTTGCACAGAAGGTCCCTTGCTGATATTAGCGGGTGCCGGATCTGGGAAAACCAGTACCATGACCCATCGCATGGCCTATCTCATTCGAGAGAAGGGTGTATTGCCGGGGGAAATTTTTGCGGTAACCTTCACCAATAAGGCGGCTCAGGAAATGAGAGATCGAGTGGAGGCGTTAGTGGGTTCCACAAGAGGAATGTGGATTCTTACTTTTCACAGTGCCTGTTTGAGAATTTTACGGTATGAGGCCCAGCACATCGGGTATGATTCAAATTTTACAGTATATGATCCCCAAGACCAAAAAATGGTGATAAAGGGTTGTCTCAAAGAAAAGATGGTGGATGACAAGCGGTTCTCTCCGGCCTATGTACTATCCGTCATCAGTCACTGCAAGGAAAAGAACCAGAGCCCGGAAGAATATCGGAGGCAAGAAGGCGGCGAATTTCTATCCAAGATGTTAGCCGATTTGTATGAAATGTATGAGGTGGTGTTGAAGAGAAACAATGCCATGGATTTTGATGATTTATTGCGAAATACGGTGAATCTTTTCGAAAAGAACCCTCAAATTCTGGCCAAGTATCAAGAGAGATTTTCATACATTATGGTGGATGAATATCAGGACACCAATTACATTCAATATCGCATCATTCAGATGTTGGCAGCCAAGCATGGCAATATCTGTGTGGTGGGTGATGATGACCAGTGTATCTACCAGTGGCGAGGGGCGGATATCCGGAACATCCTAAGCTTTGAGAAGGATTTCAAAGGTGCCAAGGTGGTGAAGCTGGAAGAAAATTATCGGTCTCAAGGCAATATTCTGGAAGGAGCCCATAGTGTCATATCTCATAACAGAGACCGGAAGGACAAGAAGCTTTGGACCCAGAAGGAACCGGGTGAGAAAATAAAATATTATCGGGCAGACAATGAGAAAGATGAGGCCCGCTTTGTGGCATCGGAAATTTCCCGACTTCGAAAGCAGGTTTCAGAAAAAGCCCATTGGGATTATCGGGATTTTGTCGTTTTGTATCGAACCAATGCTCAGTCTCGAAGTTTTGAGGAAGCCTTTATCCATCGCGACATTCCGTATCGGGTTTTGGGAAATCTTCGATATTACGATCGAAAAGAAATCAAAGATATGTTGGCATATATGCGGCTGGTGGTGAATCCCGGGGATGACTTGGCCTTGGAGCGCATCATCAATGAGCCAAAAAGGGGCATCGGCGCAAAGACCATTGAAAAGCTGCGAGGACTGGCCCGTGCGGAAAACACCAGCATGCTGTCTCTATTAGGAGAGGAATCCGTGCAGGATATGCTGCCGGGGAAAGCCGCCAAAGAGGTGGGGGCGTTGGCTGGAGTTTTGAGCGCGCTATATGAAGAGCAAGAAAATCTACGGATTTCCGATATTTATGACCAATTGTTGGTGAGAACCGGATATCTGGAAGCATTGGAGCAGCAAAATACCATCGAGAGCGAAGGCAGAATCGAGAACCTGATGGAATTTAAATCCGTCATATCTGAAGCGGAAAAAGATGATACGGTGGGAGATGGAGAACCATTGACTTTATCTTCCTTTTTAGAGAAAATTTCTCTCATGGCGGAGGTGGATAATTTAAATACCCAGGAGGACGCGGTGACCTTAATGACCCTTCATAGTGCCAAAGGATTGGAGTTCCCCGTGGTGTTTATGGCAGGAATGGAAGATGGCCTGTTTCCCGGCTGGCGCAGCATGGAACAACAAGAAAAGCTGGAAGAGGAGCGGCGACTCTGCTACGTGGGCATGACCCGGGCTATGATAAAGCTGTATCTTCTCAGTGCGGAAACCCGAACCCTATACGGAAAAACAGATTACACCCGAGAATCCATGTTTCTTCGGGAAATTGACAAGAAGCGGATAGAAGGCGATGGTATCTATCATTATGAAAGGCAAAAAGACCGAGGGGCAGGAAAGGATGGGTATTCCCAACCGGTGGTTCGACCCTTCGATGGGCTGAAATATGCCACCACACAATCCAAGGCGGCAGTGGCGCAGGGGAAAGCTTCGGACTTCCTGGTGGGAGATTTGGTGGAGCATGCCAAATTTGGGCCGGGAAGGGTGATTGAATCCACGGGGCCTACGGTGACCGTTATATTTGATCGGGAAGGCACGAAGAAATTGGCGGTGGGTTTTGCCCCCCTGAAGAAACGATAGGTGAAACATGGAACGAATGAAAGAGTTGGTAGAGATTCTCAACGAGGCCGGAGAAGCCTATTATCGGGATTCCCGGGAAAGGATGTCCAACCAGGAATACGATGCACTTTATGATGAGCTGGTGGCATTGGAAGAGGCAACGGGCATTGTTTTGTCCAACAGCCCCACCGTAAAAGTGGGGGGAGAGGTTTTGGACTTTCTTCCCAAGGAGGCTCATGAGGTGGCCATGCTCTCCTTGAACAAAACCAAGGAGCTGGATGAATTGAAAAGTTTCCTGGGAAATCGGGAAGGTATGGTGTCCTGGAAGCTGGATGGGCTGACAGTGGTACTGACCTACCAAGAGGGAGAACTGTGGAAGGCGGTTACTCGAGGGAATGGGGAAGTGGGGGAAGTGATTACCAACAATGCCAAAATGTTTCGGAATCTTCCATTGAAAATCCCATTCCGGGGGAAAGTGGTTCTCCGGGGAGAAGCGGTGATTGGATATTCGGATTTTCAGGCCATCAATCGCACCATTACAGAAATCGCATTAAAATACAAGAATCCCAGGAATCTATGCAGTGGCAGTGTTCGTCAATTAAACCCGGAGATAACCCGCAAAAGAAGAGTGGGATTTTATGGTTTTGGGTTGGTCCTGGCCCAAGGGCTGGGGTTTTCCACCCGGATGGAGCAGCTCGCGTGGTTGGAGCAGCAAGGGTTTTCTGTGGTGGAACATCGACTGACGGGAAAAGATTCCATTGAGAAGGATGTGGAATACTTTGCTTCTCAGGTGGAAAGGGTGGATCTTCCTTCGGATGGGCTTGTGGTTACCTTGAATGACTTGGCTTATGGCGCCACCTTGGGTGCTACTTCCAAATTTCCCAGAGATGCCATGGCCTATAAGTGGCGGGATGAAATGGCGGAGACCATCTTAATCGATGTGGAATGGAATGCTTCCCGAACGGGATTAATCAATCCCATTGCCATTTTTCAGCCGGTGGAGCTGGAAGGAACCACGGGTAGCCGGGCATCCGTTCACAATGTAAGTATGGTGAAGGAGTTGAAGCTAGGTGTTGGAGACCGGATTTTAGTGTATAAGGCGAATATGATTATTCCCCAAATCAGTGCGAACTTGACGGGCTCCGATTCGGTAGAACCGCCTGTCCACTGCCCCGCATGCGGTACCGCCACGCAGCGGAAACGGGAGCGAGAGGTGGAGGTGTTGCTTTGTCCCAACCCCCATTGTCCGGCCAAGGAAATCAAATCATATGCGCTGTTGGTTTCCCGGAATGCCTTGAATGTAGACGGATTGTCGGAAGCCACCCTAGAGAAATGGATTGGAGCCGGGTTGATTCATCAGCCGGCAGATCTTTTTCGACTGGGAGGGAATCCACCGGCGAGAGAGAAAATCATCGCTATGGAAGGATTTGGAGAAAAATCCTTCCAGAATCTGCTGGAAAGTTTGGAAATCAGTCGGAAAACCACAGCCTCTCGTTTATTGTACGGCCTAGGGGTTCCCAACATTGGAACGGCCAATGCCAAAGCTATTGCGGCGTTTGCCAAGGACGATTTCTCTCGCATGATGAATTTGTCCCGGGAAGAATTGTTGGAAATTTCCGGAGTGGGGGATGTATTGGCAGATGGATACGTCAACTATTTTCGGGATGTGGACAGAAGAAAAATGGTGGAAGGCCTGTTGGCGGAGCTCAAGATAGCGGCTCGAAAAGATGAGGGCCCGCAAGTATTAGAGGGGAAGACCTATGTGATTACCGGTTCTACCCGAGTTTTTGAGAATCGGGATGCCTTGAAAGCATTTTTGGAAGGGAAGGGTGGCAAGGTGACCGGCTCTGTATCCGCCAAAACCGATGCCCTCATCAACAACGAAAAGGCTTCTTCTTCCACTAAAAATAAAGCGGCCAAGTCCATGGGCGTTCCCGTTATTACCGAAGAAGAGCTATTGGAATTCATCGAAAAAGAAGAGGTGGCCAGTGGTGAAGAGGATAGTTCAAGGGATAGCACAGAGAGTGTGGCAGAGGGAGAAACGCAACAGTCGTTTTTATAAAGGAGATACATTATGTTGAAAACCGGAAAGCTGGAAAGCCAATTACTGGAGAAGCTGGTATTTCAAAACATTCGCTTTCGCCGGCCGGAGGTGTTGACCCGACCCGGCATCGGCGAAGATTGTGCGGTGATTGATTTTGGAAGCTATGAATGCATTTTATCTACGGACCCCATCACAGCGGCGGTGAAGGATATCGGCCGATTGGCGGTGCATATATCCTGTAATGACGTGGCGGCCAACGGCATCGAACCCTTGGGAATCATGCTGGCCATTATGCTACCGGAGGGAACCACAGAAGATGAAATTCACCAAATCATGGCCCAGGCTGGCAAGGCTTCGGAAGAATTAGGGGTGGAAATCATCGGGGGTCATACGGAGATCACACCGGCGGTGACCAAGCCGGTTATCGTTTCCACCGCGTTGGGGAGAGGTGCAAAATGGGCTTCTCAAAATGCAGAAAACATGAATCCCGGTGATTTGGTGTACATTACAAAGGCTGCTGGTCTGGAGGGGACGGGAATCATTGCTACCGACCGGGAAGAGGAGCTGAAGGAAGTTCTTTCTCCCGAGGAGTTGATGAACGCCAAGGATTTGATGAATCAAGTCAGTGTGGTGGCAGAAGGGGTGCTGGCAGGCAATATCGGGACCAACGGAATGCATGATGTGACGGAGGGCGGCATCCTAGGAGCCATTTGGGAGATGTGCCAGGTGGCAGACACGGGCGCTGAAATTTACGTGGATCAAATCCCGGTAGAAGCGGTAACCAAGAAAATTTGTGAGTACTTTGATATCGACTACTTGCGATTGATTTCTTCCGGATCCATGATGATTATGGTGAGCCCGGAGAAGAAAGAGTCCATGGAGAAGACCATGAAGGAAGCGCACATCCCTTTTACACAGATTGGTGTAATTCGCCCCAAGGAGGAAGGAATCATTATGGTGGTGGGGGAAGAGAGAATCCAGATTGCGTCTCCTACAACGGATGAAATTTACAAAGCGGTGTAATGCAAAGTTCGGGGTCGGTTCGGGGTCAGTTCGGGGTCAGGTACCTCAACAAACGAAAGGCGCCAAGGTACCTGACCCCGAACTGACCCTGAACCGACCCCAACGAAAGAGACGCCTGTTGATAAACAGACGTCTCTTCTTTCACGGATTCATATATGTCGTTCACGGTTGTTTTTAATGATTCGCCATGTCTCGCGTCCTACTTTTCTTTTACGATGAGAACGGAACAGTGGGAATTGGTCAATACTTTATTGGACACGGAGCCCATCATCAGTTTATTGAATTTGCCCAGACCACGATTGCCCATAATGATAAGGTCGGCCACCATTTCTTCCGCATATCGGAGAATTTCCATGGCAGGGTCTCCTTCTCTCACGATCTCTGCATGGATATGGTATTCCGGAGACAACATGTTCTTGGCTTGATCCAGCACATCCAACGCTCTTTTCTTATTGGCTTCCGTAATCTGATCCATCATATTCAGGGCCATATAGGGACTGGCGGGTATGTCGCTGGAAGTGGTATTCACAGTAATCAAGTGAATTTCTGCGTTGTTAAATAAACCCGCGTCTTTGCTTTTTTGAATGGCATTCATGACGGACGTGGAGCCGTCTACTGGGACTAATATCTTCATACGATAACCTCCTCGCTGTTTACTTCCTCTCCTTCACAATCAGAACAGAGCAATGAGAGTTGTTCAGCACTTTTTGTGATACCGAGCCCAATAATATTTTATTAAAGGTACTCAATCCACGATTTCCCATAACGATTAAATCTGCATCCATCTCTTCTGCATACTTCAAAATCTCTTCTGCGGCATCTCCTTCTCGAATGATGTGAGCGGCGCAAGCCAAGCTATGACTGCAAACCTGGTCCTTTGCCTCCTCCACCACCTTCTCGGCCATTTCCCGATTGGCTTTTGCCAAAGAATTTACCATATCTGCTGCAATATATGGGTTTTTGGATGGCGAAAAGTTGGGAGGTGCAATGACGGTCATTACATGCATCTCTGCATTGTTAACCACACCGGATTCCAAGGCTTTGTTGATGGCATTTTGTGCGGATGTGGATCCATCCACCGGCAATAATACTTTCAGCATGATGTACCTCCTTTGTTTTGGTTCCATGTCCGTTTGGAAACGGATCACAGGGACGGCGAATGTTTGTGTTATGCCAATTATACCCCAAACAAAGGGCAACTCAACATTTTTTCTGGACGGGTTGTGAAATATGCTAAAATTATGAGAAATATTTATTGACAACCCACAAAAAATCCGATATATTTAATAAATACATCAGAATAAAGATGCGTTGACGGGAATAAACTGTGAAACGACCATCCAGAGAGTGGTGCCTCGTGCTGAAAGCACCATATGGAAGTAGCAGCGTCTCACCCCTGAGCAGAACCAGACGAGAGAATATTCCCGGAGAGGAACGAGAATCCTCAAAGGCGATATTAACAAGAGTGGTACCGCGGAAGCTAATTGGCCTTCGTCTCTTGATTTGTGTGAGAGACGGGCTTTTTTTATGACCACAGCATCAACCCGTTGGGAGAGGGAAAAGGAGAAGGACATGAAAAATTACGAAAAGTACAAGGTGGGCTATTTTATGCCTCCGGTTTGCGAAATGACATGGGTGAAGAAAGATCATATCGACCAGGCACCCATCTGGTGTAGTGTAGACTTGCGAGATGGAAATCAGGCATTGATAGTGCCCATGAGCTTGACGGAGAAACTGGAGTATTTTCAGTTCTTGGTGGAAGTTGGCTTCAAGGAAATTGAGGTAGGTTTTCCGGCGGCTTCAGAAACAGAATATGAATTTTTGAGGACGCTCATAGAGGAAAACCGAATCCCGGAGGACGTGACCATCCAAGTACTGACCCAATCCAGGGATCATATCATTGAGGAAACATTCCGGGCACTGAAGGGTGCCAAAAAAGCCATCGTCCACCTGTATAACTCTACTTCCTATGCGCAAAGGCAGCAGGTGTTCCGAATGGAGAAAAAGGAAATCATTGATATCGCCGTTCACGGGGCCCAACTTTTTAACCATTATGCCCAAACCATGCCGGAAACCGAATTCCAATTTCAGTACTCTCCGGAAAGCTTTACCGGCACCGAGATGGAATTCGCGTTGGAAATTTGCAATGAAGTCATCGGCGTATGGCAGCCTACGGCGGATCGAAAGGTGATTATTAACCTACCGGCTACGGTGGCCATGTCCATGCCCCATGTATACGCCGGACAAATTGAATATATGTGCGCCAACCTGAGAGATCGGGAAAACCTGATTGTTTCTCTTCACCCCCATAATGACCGGGGGACGGCTGTTGCCGATTCGGAATTGGGAATTCTGGCAGGTGCGGACCGAATCGAGGGGACCCTATTTGGGAATGGGGAGAGAACGGGGAATGTGGACATTGTCACCTTGGCCATGAACTTGTTTTCCCATGGTGTAGATCCGGGGTTGAACTTTTCCGATATGCCCCAGGTGGTGGAAACCTACGAAAAATATACCGGTATTCCAGTACACCCCAGACAACCCTATGGAGGAAAGCTGGTGTTTGCCGCCTTCTCCGGTTCTCACCAGGATGCCATCGCCAAAGGAATGAAGTGGCGCAGCGATAAGGATATGAAGCAGTGGATGGTTCCCTACCTACCCATCGATCCTCACGATGTGGGAAGAGAATACGAAGCGGACGTGATTCGAATCAATAGCCAAAGTGGCAAAGGGGGAGTGGCCTATATTTTGCAGCACAATTTCGGGTATGTAGTGCCGGAAAAGATGCGGGCGGAAGTGGGATACTTAGTGAAGGATATCTCCGATAAGGGCCATCGAGAATTGGCTCCGGAGGAGGTGGGGAAAACCTTCCAGGAAGAGTATGTGAACTTTTTTGACCCCATCGACATTCAGGAGGCCACCTTCCGAAAGAACAAGGAGTTTGAGGGAGATCAAAGCATGAGCGTGGACATCGATGTTCGGATTGCCGGGGAGGATTTTCATCTTTCTGCTTCCGGAAACGGGCGATTGGATGCGGTAAGCAATGCTTTAAAGAAAAGTCCCTACACCTTTAATTACAGTTTTGTCACCTATTCGGAGCATGCCATGGAAGAGGATTCCGATTCCCGAGCGGCGGCCTACGTGGCCATTGCTGATGCCAATGGTTGGATTTACTGGGGAGTGGGGGTTCACCACGACATCGTCATGGCCTCTATCAATGCATTGGTAACGGCCTTGAATCGTCAAAACAAAATCAGCCACTTCATATCAAAATAGGAGGAACGAAATTTATGGCTATGACAATGACCCAAAAAATATTAGCGGCTCATGCCGGGTTGCCGGAGGTAAAACCGGGGCAGCTGATTCAAGCCACGCTGGACATGGTGTTGGGGAACGACATCACATCTCCGGTGGCCATCAATGAATTTGAAGAGAAAGGGTTCACCCAGGTTTTTGATAAGAGCAAAATTTCTCTGGTAATGGATCATTTTACCCCCAACAAGGATATCAAAGCGGCTACCCAATGTCAGCAATGTCGCACCTTTGCCCACCGCATGGAAATTGAAAATTTCTACGATGTGGGCGCAATGGGAATCGAGCATGCCCTGCTTCCGGAGAAAGGACTGGTAGCTCCGGGAGAAGTAATTATCGGTGCAGATTCTCACACCTGTACCTATGGGGCTTTGGGTGCCTTTTCCACGGGAGTGGGGAGCACGGACATGGCGGCAGGAATGGCTACGGGGAAAGCCTGGTTTAAAGTGCCGGAGGCCATCCGCTTTTATTTGACGGGAGAACTGGCCCCCAAGGTTGGCGGAAAGGACGTGATTCTTCACATCATTGGCACCATTGGAGTGGATGGTGCACTGTATCGGTCCATGGAATTTCAGGGGCCTGGTGTGAAAAACCTATCCATCGATGATCGCCTTTGCATTTCCAATATGGCCATTGAAGCCGGTGCCAAGAATGGAATATTTCCGGTGGATGAAGTGACGGAAGAATATTTGGCGGGTCGTGTCCAAAGATCTTATGAAAAAATCAGCGCCGATGAGGATGCGGTATATGAGAAAACCATCAACATTGATTTATCGCAGATACGCCCCACGGTAGCATTTCCCCATTTACCGGAAAACACCCGGACTATTGACCAAGTGGGGGATGTTGAAATTCATCAGGTGGTGATTGGTTCTTGTACCAACGGCAGGCTTTCGGACATGGCGGTAGCGGCGGATATATTTAAGGGGAAGAAAGTACATCCCAATGTGCGGGCCATTGTTATACCGGCCACCCAACAGGTATATAAAGATTGCATCAAACTGGGATATTTGGAAATCTTTATTGATGCAGGCTGTGTAGTGAGTACCCCCACTTGTGGTCCTTGTTTGGGGGGCCATATGGGAATTTTAGCAGAGGGAGAACGATGCGTGGCAACCACCAACCGAAACTTTGTGGGCCGTATGGGTCATGTGAAGTCGGAAGTGTACTTGGCAGGACCGGCTATCGCAGCCTCTTCTGCTGTTGCCGGAAAAATCGCATTGGATTAGAGGGAGGAAATCATGGTTACAGGAACGGTTCATCGATATGGAGATAATGTGGATACGGATGTCATTATCCCGGCTCGTCATTTAAATACAGCAAATCACAAAGAACTGGCCGCACACTGCATGGAAGATATTGACGCGGAATTTACGAAAAAGGTAAAGGAAGGGGATATCATGGTGGGGGGATTCAACTTCGGTTGCGGTTCTTCCAGAGAGCATGCACCCATTGCCATCAAAGAATCCGGGATTTCGGTGGTGATTGCCAAGACCTTTGCCCGAATATTTTATCGAAATGCCATTAACATTGGCCTTCCCATATTGGAATCGGAAGAAGCGGTGAATGGCATCGATGCCGGGGATGAAGTCAGCGTAAACTTTGATACGGGTGAGATTCAAAATCTGACCAAAGGAACCTCTTATCAAGCCACGCCTTTTCCGGCGTTTATTCAGAATATCATTGCCAGTGGAGGCCTTTTGGCTTCCATTCAAAAAGAGAAACCAAAAGAATCAGGAGAACAGAATGAATTATAAGATTGCAGTCATCCCCGGCGATGGTATTGGTCCGGAAGTAATCCGCGAGACCATTAAGGTTCTACAAAAGATGGAAGAAAAGACGGAGCACACCTTTCAGTTCACCGAAGTGCTGGCAGGAGGATGTGCCATAGATGCTACCGGGGAATGTTTACCGGAGGACACCGTTAAGGTGTGCAAAGAAAGTGACGCGGTGCTTCTGGGTGCCGTAGGCGGATGGAAGTGGGACACATTACCGGGAGACCAACGGCCGGAGCGAGCTTTGTTGGGCCTTCGGAAAGAGCTGGGTCTGTTTGCCAATTTACGTCCTGCATTGTTGTTTGACGATTTGGCCGATGCTTGTCCTCTCAAAAAGGAAATTGTGGAAGGTGGATTAGATCTTCTAGTGGTTCGGGAGTTGACAGGGGGCATCTACTTCGGGGAAAAGGGGTTTCGAGAGACCCCCATGGGTCTTGCGGCCTATGATGTGGAGCAGTATGCGGAGGATGAGGTCCGGCGAATTGCCAAAGTGGCCTTCGATATGGCGAAAAAACGAAGAGGCAAGGTAACCAGCGTGGATAAGGCCAACGTATTGGAAAGCTCCCGCTTATGGAGACGGGTGGTGGAAGAAGTGGCTTCGGAGCATCCGGACGTGACACTGGAACATTTGTATGTGGATAATGCCGCCATGCAAATCATTCGGGACCCCAAGCAATTCGATGTGATTTTGACGGGAAATATTTTTGGTGACATCCTATCCGATGAGGCCAGCCAGATTACCGGATCCATCGGCATGTTACCCTCCGCCAGTTTGGGAGAAGGAAACTTTGGTATGTACGAGCCGGTACATGGTTCCGCGCCGGATATTGCCGGAAAGGATTTGGCCAATCCCTTTGCCACCATTTTATCTGCGGCTATGATGCTTCGTTACACCTTGGGATTGCTTTCCGAAGGGGAGATGATTGAAAATGCGGTGAAGAAGGTGTTGTCGGGAGGCTATCGCACCCCGGACATCATGAGTCCCGGTATGAAGGAAATCGGAACCAAGGAAGCCGGCGACCGGGTGGCAGCTGCCCTTGACTAGGAACCCTCCCGTGACTATAATGGAATGAGATGAATTGCCCTTGGATGGCGCCGCCCGGCTAGGTTTGGGTCCTGCGCAATAGGACTCTGTGAACCTTGTCAGGTCCGGAAGGAAGCAGCAATAAGCGGAAGCTCTTATGTGCCGCAGTCACGCCTTCTCCAATGCCTGGTGGTGCTATCCAAGGGCATTTTCATGACCAATGATTCTTCATTCACACCAGGAGGCATCATGTATCAGGCACTCTATCGGACCTTACGACCGGAAGTTTTTTCCCATTTGTTGGGACAGGAACATATCGTACGGATTTTACAAAATCAGCTTGGCAACGATGGGGTGAGCCATGCTTATTTGTTTTGTGGAACAAGAGGCACCGGAAAGACCTCTACAGCCAGGTTGTTGGCGAAAGGCGTGAATTGCCTTTCGGAGGAGGAACGTCCTTGTGGCCATTGTTCCAACTGTGAGAGTATTCGTCAGGGTACCTTTGTGGACGTGATTGAAATGGATGCAGCCAGCAACCGGGGAATCGACAATATCCGCGAGCTTCGGGAAAGTGTAAAATATCCACCTGCTGTGGGGCGGAAAAAAGTATATATCATTGATGAAGTGCATATGCTCTCTACGGAAGCTTTTAATGCTTTGTTGAAAACATTGGAAGAGCCACCTCAAAACGTCATGTTTATTCTCGCCACCACTGAACCTCAGAAGCTTCCTGCTACCATTCTGTCCCGTTGTATGCGTCTGGATTTCAGACGCATACCGCAAAAGCAGATGGAAGAACGATTGGGAGAAATTCTTCGGGAGCAGGGCGTGGATGCGGAAGATGGAGCCATATCATTAATCGCAACCAACGCGGACGGCTCGGTGCGAGACGGCTTGTCCTTGCTGGACCAGTTGTTGGCTACTGGCACGAAGTACCTCACTCGGGAGCAGGTGTTGGATCTGTTAGGGGCTGCCAGTACGGAAACTTTATGGCAGCTGGTGGAATACTTGCACCAGGGAGATCTTTCCCAGGTCTTATTGCAGACGGAAAATTTGGTGCAAGAGGGAAGAGATATTCGACAAGTCATTAAAGACTTGATTACCTATTATCGTGGTTTGTTGTTGGCCAAGTATCTAGAAAAGCCGGAAGACCTACTGAATCTTTCTACAGAGAATGGCCAACGGCTGAGAGAGCAAAGTAAGAGTATGACCTTGGAGGATATTCGCAGAGGGGTACTGGAGTTGGCCCAAGCTTCATTGGATGCCAGATACTCCACCCATCCCAGAGTACTGCTGGAGGTCGCCCTCATGAAGCTGGGAGACAAAGAGATAGCACATGGGGGGCGGATAGACCAAGAGGCTTCTGGTCAATGGAAGAAGGCCCCGCAACCGGCACCTGCTGAAAAG
>CALFUG010000207.1 GCA_937928455.1 uncultured Clostridia bacterium | reverse complement strand
TACATCAAAATAATATCCCAAATTTTTAGCATCAAACCCCGCCTCTCCGATGCTCCGACAATTCTCGTCTATCCCTCCGAGAGGCCCCAGCTCCACGACCGGATCGAGTATCTTGAAATGCTGGACTATTTCGGTCTTGAATCCCGGGTTTCCGGGATTTTGGGCGTCAGATGGCACCGTATCATTGGCAAAAAGCTTCAAGGTATAAGTGTCTCCGGGACTTCCCACTATGGGGAAATATACTACGTTTGTCTGATATTCTTTTCTGCAATCGTTGCTCATATCGCCTGTGCATTCCAATCTTTTTCCGTTAAGCGTCCAGTAGCAGTTGTTGAGCCTTTCGATATCGGCCTCGGCCCTGACTATCTCATTGTTGGTGATAAAGCAGACTGTTTCATTGGAGCTGTTGGGATTATTGGGATCAGTGAGGCAAAAGCGCCTGGTTCCTGGCAAAAGCAGGCCGTTTGAATATCTCACGTTGCCTATCTCAAGTTGGTTGCTGTTTCCTGTGATGGCCTTGATGACCACTTCTCCTCTTCCGCTCCGGGTGGATCCGCTCTGATAGTTCTCTTCCACGTCCAAGACCACCCTCAGATAGCCGGAGTTGCCTCCGCCGAAGATATTTTGGAAAGCGGTTTCGTTTTGGCCAAGGTTCAGATCAAAGCTTATGGAGTCCATATTAAGACCTTCGCTCATCCCGTCGATGATTGAAGGAATTTCAGTCCAGCTTTCCAGATCCAATATGAACTGGTCGCTTCCGTATACCGACCATTTGTAATAAACGTTCCTTGCATCGTTGACGTTGGCGTTTAAAAGCATGGATTGGACGTTTATTATGTCTCCGTTTCCGCTTCCGGAAGAATCATTGGCCGGGTTTTCCGGAAAAGCGGAAAGTTCCACTTCGATGTTTCCCGGCTGGCCTCCCTGGAGAGGGTCGACGAGGTTTTCTTTGAGGCATTCGTTGATGTCGGTTTCGGCGGCGTCTATTTGAACATTATAGCCTTTTATTGTCTTGGTATAGGAACTTTTTCCGCTTATCTCGCATTCCGAACCGCTCCCTCTCACGTCGAATATATTCTTGGGAAGCGCCCACATCACCATCTGGGAAGAATCGTCATGCTGGGTAAGCCCGGCAGCCGTTCCTTCCACCACCACTCCCACTTCGTCTCCCGTGTTATATAGCCAGTTGAATTTATCTCTTCCTAGTCCGGCTACGGCCGCTTCATCGCTTATCCCGTCTCCGGAAGTGTCTTGGTCCGTTGGATCGGTCCTCCAGAATTCTTCTTCTCTGTCGGTGAATTCATCGTCGCCGGTCGCGAAGTTCCTGGCGTGGGGGAAGAGATGGGTGCAGAGAGATTCTCCGCAATTTTCTCCGGGCATTTGCACCATTACAATATTGGTTCTTTCTTCCACTCCTCCGCTGAATCCCAATGAAGAAATCATGAATCCATAATATTTACACCCTTCAAATCCGCCTAGCGTACTTGAAAATATTGTATCCTCAACAGCTGCTTGTAAAGCACTAATCTTAAACTCCTGACCTTCTCCTCTCATCCACTCTATCCTTTCTGCATTCCATTCTCCAGTATATTCACCTTCTTCATTTTTAGTTTCCCAAAACATCCATGCTATACCTTCAATACATTCGTGATTGCAACTGCTCTGTTCATCCTCCGGCAAAGTTGAACAATATTCATCACAAGGCGTCCCATCAGATACTCCCTCGGTGAAAAGAGTAAAATCGGGCCATTCACCCTCTCTTTCGCGTATAAACCATATTGATGTCCCGTTAACATCTGGAATGCGCACTTCGCTCATAAAATCTTCTATCGACCAGCTTCCCACATTCGGAGATATGAGGCTAGCTATGCCGATATAGTTAACTTCGGTTGCATCCACGGGCAACTGGTCTACCTCCCTAGTGCCATATCCG
>CALFUG010000206.1 GCA_937928455.1 uncultured Clostridia bacterium | reverse complement strand
CATCAAACCCTAGTGGAAGCTGTGGGAAACTCTTGCAACCCCGTATTGGTGCAAATTGCCCAGAGGGTGGGAGAGGAACGGTATTATACATATTTGGATTTATTTGGTTTTTCTGAGAAGACCAATATTGACTTTCCGGGTGAAAGCACCTCGATTCTCCAATCAAGAGACTCGAAAAATCCGGTGGGATTGGCCACCATGGCCTATGGCCAGGGAATCGCCGTTACACCCATTCAAATACTATCATCTGTGTGCGTTTTTGGGAATGAGGGGAAGCTGATGCAGCCTCGTTTGGTAAAGGAGTTAACCAATGCCCAAGGAGAAACGGTTGCTACCATTCAACCAAAGGTGGTGCGACAGGTAGTTTCCAAACAAACCTCAGATGAAATGTGTACCATCATGGAATCCGTGGTATCAGAGGGTGGTGGAGGCACAGCCAAGGTGGGCGGTTACCGCGTGGGTGGCAAAACGGGAACGGCACAAAAGGCCAAAGATGGGGGGTATATTGATGAAACCTACTCCTCCTTCATCGGAATGGCGCCCATGGACGATCCCAAGGTGGCCATTTTATTGGTAGTTGATAATCCCAAAGGGGTTAAGTACGGCAGCGTAACCGCAGCCCCCGGTGCGCAGAAAATTCTGGCAGATACTTTGCGGTATCTGAATGTGGAACCGGAATTTTCTTCGGAGGAACTGGCATCATTGAAAAAGGACACGGTCATTGTTCCCTCCTTACAGGGGCAAAGCTTGGAAAATGCCATGGGTATTTTGGGTGGACTTGGACTAACCGGCATTCTTTCCCCGGAAGTGGGGTATACCGTTGAGACCATGGTGGGAGACCAATACCCCAAGGCCGGCGAGAGTATAAAAAGAGGCAATAGCGTGTATTTGTATTGGGATTGATGGAAGGAGAAGACCCGTTGAAACCACTTTGTTTAAAAGAAATTGAAGAAGCAACCGGAGGGATACTCATCCATGGGGACCCGAAATCCTGTGTGGATTCTGTAGAAATCGATTCCAGAAGATTGGTGCCGGGTAGTCTTTTTGTTGCCATAAAAGGAGAACGGCAGGATGGGCATCAATATGTCAGAGAGGCGGCTGAAAAGGGAAGTGTAGCGGCGCTGGTCCAGAACCATTGCCAGGAGTGGCCCATCGGCGGAGCTATCAGAGTGGAGGATACGGTGGA
>CALFUG010000205.1 GCA_937928455.1 uncultured Clostridia bacterium | reverse complement strand
CGCATACAAGGTGCAATCGCTGTGAAAACAACTGCTTATTGACCGTAAACTCATTCGGTGACGGAGAACGCTTCATAACGGGGAACCGTTGTGAGCGAGGCGAAGGAAAGGAAACCCATTCTCTGGATATTCCCAACATGTATGATTACAAATATCGTCGACTGTTTTCATATACACCTCGAGAGATGGAAGACTCCGTGGGAGTCATCGGAATTCCACGGGTTTTGAACATGTATGAAAACTATCCATTCTGGTTTACCTTTTTTCATGAATTGGGGTACCGAGTCGTCCTATCCCCTCATTCCAACAAAGGCATTTACGAGTCCGGCATGGATACCATTTCTTCGGATACCGCATGTTATCCAGCCAAGCTGGTTCATGGCCACATCCGATGGCTGGTAAAAAATGATGTTCCCACCATTTTTTACCCTAGTATCAATTATGAGCGAGATGAGGAAAGTTCTTCGGACAATCATTACAACTGCCCGGTGGTTGCCACATATTCCGAAGTAATCGGCAATAATATGGACGATCTTTTCAAAGAGAATGGGGTGGAGTTTTTACATCCGTTTCTTCCTTATGATCAGGATGAATTTTTGGAAAGGGAGTTATTTGAGATTTTCAAGGAGAAAGGTTTTTCGCGTGAAGCCATTCGTGTAGCCATTGACAAGGCCAGGAAGGAAGATGCTCACTTTAAGAGGGATATTCAGGTTCAAACCGAGAAAACATTGAGATGGATTCAAGAAAATCATCGAAAAGGGATTGTGTTAGCCGGAAGGCCTTATCATCTGGATCCGGAGATTAATCATGGTATTGATCGATTGATTGTCAGCTTTGGTATGGCCGTATTGACGGAAGATGGGGTGGCTCCCTTGGGAACTATACCCGGTCCCATTCGTGTTTTGGACCAATGGATGTATCATTCCCGATTGTATCGAGCCGCACAATATACGGGAACCCAAGAAAACTTGGAATTGATTCAGCTCAACAGCTTTGGATGTGGTCTGGACGCAGTAACCACAGACCAAGTGGAGGAAATACTGGAAAAGAACAATAAGCTGTATACCGTGCTGAAAATTGACGAAGGCTCCAATTTAGGTGCTGCCAAAATTAGAATTCGTTCACTGAGAGCGGCCATGAAAGAGCGGGAGAAAAACAACATATTACCTTCTATGGAGTATAGTGGCTACCATCGAAAGGAATTTACTTCTTCCATGAGAAAGAAGGAAAACTATACGTTACTTATGCCGCAAATGTCACCCATCCATTTCGATTTTGTAGAAGCTGCTTTGAGAACCAGTGGATATAATGCGGTATTATTGCCCCCGGTTAATAAAAATGCTGTGGATGAAGGGCTTCGTTATGTGAACAATGATGCTTGCTATCCTACCATCGTCACATTAGGGCAGATAATTTCCGCCCTGAAATCCGGAGAGTATGACTT
>CALFUG010000204.1 GCA_937928455.1 uncultured Clostridia bacterium | reverse complement strand
AGGTATGAAGAAAATCCGTAAAGCTTTCCGGTTGGCCCACCTGGGTCATCCCCGCATTATTAATCAGCACATGAATCCCGGAAAAATCCCGAAGAATTTGTTGAATCAGCCCTTCCACTTCTTCTTCCTTCATCAAGTCTGCAATATATCCCTTGGCAGAGATTCCCAGAGATTCCAACTCTCCGGCCCGGTCATATATTCGGTCCGTGGTGGCCGCCAAGGCCACTTGCGCCCCCAGTTGACCCAGGATTCTCGCCGTGGCAAAACCAATCCCCTCCCGATTTCCTGCCCCGGTTACCAGAGCCACTTGTCCATCAAATCGAAACATGTTATGGGATATCATAGACCACCTCCGGAAAATCATTCCGCTGCCCTCTCAGCGTAGTTCGAACAAAGGTCTCTTCCTCATCTCCTCGCTGGGTCCATACGTGAATGGTCACATAGGTGACATTTTGAACCCCGGAAAAAATGTATCCCATGTTGCGGTAAACCTGACGCTTGATATATGGGTTTAAGTCCGCTCCCGGGAATGGATCTGCGTCCCGATTCCAAACGCGGGAGGATAAGCCCGTTTGGTCATGTAACGGTGCCTCCAACCAATAATTCACCACAATCCCATAAGGCTCTTGCTCTGTTTGAATCGCCAGGGCTTTTTCTGCAAAGGTTCCTTCTTCCGTATTGATGGTTTCGTGGAACGGCAGAGACATAATCAAACTTCCCACCTTCATGGCATCGCCTACATAGGGAGTCCCATGAATGACCTCCGCATAGGCAACAATGGTATCTTCAAACCATCGATCCGCCAGCTTCAGCACACTGGCATCCATCCCGATCTCTGCCAGATCCGAGGGGGAAATGAACCCGAGAAAATATAGCTTGCTTAAATCTTCGTGATCCACAAAGTTGTTTTCTGCAAACACCGCATACCGTTTGGTGTATCTTTTATTTCCTTCTTCCGTTAACTGAAAATCTCCGCCGGCAAAGTCCATATACTGCTCCGGTCGATAAGGAATCAGTTCATAATCCACCTGATAGACTCGAACCGAAGGATAAATCATATCCCAAGGTATCTGATCCGGATAAGGAATAATATGGTTGAGGCTTTGCGGAATATCATGAGCCGGGACTTTCGGCTCCATGGAATGTATCTTATAGCCAATAATGGTTCGTTGAATGGGAAGATCCATGGCGATGTGGTCTTTTAGCATGGTTTCCAAAAGGGCCTTGGTTTCCTTGTCCCAATCTCCGGAAAATTCCTGCACCGCATATTTCCCCATCACATTCTCCGGATCTTCGGAAAGTCTTAGAGAAAATAAAATTTTCTGCATCAATTCCGGAGGTAGCACTTCTTTATGCCCCCACAGACAATAAATTTGAGGTCCGATGCCAAATCCATATCGATAGCTTTCTCCTTCCCAGGAGAAGGTGGCTGTATATCCCACTTCCCAAAGGCCAGTTTCCGGCGCCTCCATTTCTTCCACCAGCAAATCCTTGGCTTCCGGATGAAGTTCCAATAAGTATTCCTCAAAAAAGGCCGTCCAATCCACCTGGTCCAGCTTATACTCTGAGGGGCGTCCACTAAAATACCCCATCAGTAGGTTTTGCATTTCTCCCGTCAAATAAACCGGACGGGTTCCTGCATACCACTCTTCCTCCGGACCAAATACCAAATACCCCGAAGGGCCCGCCATAGGATCGTCGGTTGTGTGACTCATATCATCAATCCAGGTTTCCGGCACATTGAAAATCACCGACGCATACTCTCCGGCGGTGGGGAAAACTATAGTTTCTGTACGGACTTGGTTATCTTGCCCACATCCCACAAGAGGTAGCAGACACAGGAAAAAAATGGCCAACCACCACTTTGTCCGCTTCATCATAACAACACCCTTTCCTTCCGACTTCCCATGGAACCACCCATCACACTCACTTATTCTATAGTTTACTATTTCTTGTCAAAAA
>CALFUG010000203.1 GCA_937928455.1 uncultured Clostridia bacterium | reverse complement strand
GCGGATATTATGATTCCAAAGGAGTATGTAGGTAGCATTATGGAAATCTGCCAGGAACGACGGGGAAAGATGCTACATATGGAATATATTACACCGGAAAGAGTGCAGCTTCATTATGAAATGCCCTTGAATGAAGTAATATACGACTTCTTTGATGCTTTGAAATCAAAAACCCGTGGATATGGCTCACTTGACTATGAATTCATTCGCTATGAAAAATCCAACCTAGTAAAAATGGACATTTTGTTAAATAAGGATTTAGTGGACGCATTTTCTATGATTGTACATGAATCCAAAGCATATTATCGGGGTCGATTTGTCTGTGAAAAGCTGAAGGAAATCATTCCCATGCACCAGTTCGAAGTGCCCATTCAAGCCGCCGTTGGTCAGAAGGTTATCGCTAGAGAAACGGTGAAAGCATATCGAAAAGATGTTATCGCCAAGTGTTATGGAGGGGATATTTCTCGAAAGAAAAAGCTTCTGGAAAAACAAAAGGAAGGGAAGAAGCGCATGCGGCAGTTTGGGTCGGTGGAAGTTCCCCAGGAAGCCTTTACGGCGGTTTTGAAATACGATGAAAACAAATAAGTTGGGGATATATATCCACATTCCCTTTTGCGTACGGAAGTGTTATTACTGCGATTTTCTTTCTTATGAAGAGACGGACGAGAGAGAGCAGGAGATGTACACCAAAGCGCTGTTACGGGAGATGGAAAACCGAGCCGAACAGCTACAGGGAGTATCTGCGGATAGTCTATTTCTGGGAGGTGGAACACCTAGCCTACTGCATGTTGAATGGATGGGTCGTATTATGGAAGGGGTACATCGGTTTTTTTATATGGAAGAGGATGCAGAGATTACCATAGAGGCCAATCCCGGTACATTATCTCCGGAAAAACTGAAAGCATATGGTTCTTTTGGAGTGAATCGAGTGAGTTTGGGTGTGCAATCCTTCGATGATGCCATTTTAGCCAAGCTGGGAAGAATTCATACCGGGCAGGAGGCCATTCGAAGTTATGAAATGGCCAGAACTGCCGGTTTTGACAATATCAACATGGATTTGATGTTTGGTATTCCCGGCCAAAGTCAGGATGTGTGGGAAACTACCTTGAAGGAGGCCTTTCGCTGTAGCCCGGAACATCTCTCTTTGTATGGCCTGTCCATTGAAAAGGGCACCAAGTTTTGGCAATGGATGGAAGAAAAAACCATGGTAGCCTGCTCTGATGCGTTGGATCGCCAGATGTATCATAGAGGTTTAGATTTGGCGGACGAAAGAGGATATGAACAATATGAAATATCCAACCTAGCTAAACCTGGGAAAGAATGCGCACACAATATGAAGTACTGGAACTTTTCCGACTACTTGGGGCTGGGACTGGGCGCCCATTCCTTTATCCAAGGAACTCGTATAGAAAACACCGCCCATTGGGATTCATATATCCAAGGGAATTGGGTGAATCAACAGCACGTGAATTCATGGGAAGATAGTGTCTCCGAGTTTATATTTACCGGTCTTCGGCAAGTTCAAGGGATTCGCTACGCTGACTTCAGGAGCCTATTTGAAGTGGAGTTTCAGGACTACCTAGGCTCCCGAATGGAAAAATTAGAAGCGTATGTGCAAGAAGGCTATGTGGTAGAAAACCGGGATGGTTTGTGTTTAACCAGAAAGGGCATGGATTTTTCCAATCCCATATTGGCGGATCTTATATAAGAAATATAGTAGTGAGGTAGATTATGACCAAGTACATAATGGCATTGGATCAAGGAACCACCAGCTCTCGTTGTATTCTTTTTGACAAGGCAGGGCAACAAATCAGCATGGCATCCAAGGAATTTCGGCAGTTTTATCCTCAGGACGGGTGGGTGGAGCAAGACCCCATGGAGATTTGGTCCACGCAAATTGGGGTGGCCCAGGAGGCTTTGCTCAAAGTAAATGGCTCCTACCGGGATGTGGCAGCCATTGGCATTACCAACCAAAGGGAAACGACCCTGGTTTGGGATCGGGACACGGGGGAGCCGGTTTATCCAGCCATTGTTTGGCAGTGCCGAAGAACCGCAGATCAATGCAAAATGTGGAAAGAAAAGGGAATGTCTGACCGGGTTCGGGAAAAGACCGGATTGGTGTTGGACCCTTATTTTTCCGGTACTAAATTACGATGGATATTGGATCATGTGGAAGGAGCCCAAGAGAAGGCAGAAAAGGGTGAAATTCTGTTTGGAACGGTAGAAACCTGGTTGATTTGGAAAATGACCGGAGGAAAGTTGCACGTAACGGACTATACCAATGCTTCCCGCACATTACTCTTTCATATTACCCGCTTGGAGTGGGACGAAGAGTTGTTGAAATGGCTCAACATCCCCAAGGCAATGTTACCCAAGCCGATGCCATCATCGGGTGTATTGGGGGAGACGGACCCGGAAATCTTCGGAGGTCCCATCCCCATTGCCGGTGCCGCAGGAGACCAACAAGCGGCCCTATTTGGTCAGGCATGTTATTCCAGGGGAGAGCTGAAAAGCACCTACGGAACGGGTGGGTTCTTACTCATGAATACGGGAGAATCCCCGGTGTTTTCCAATAATGGGCTTTTAACCACAGTGGCTTGTGACACGGGAGGTAAGGCAGCCTATGCGCTGGAAGGGTCTATTTTTGTTGCCGGAGCGGCAGTCCAATGGCTTCGAGATGAGCTTCGTATTATCGATAGCGCGGAGGACTCGGAGTATTTGGCCTCTAAGGAAGAGAACACGGCGGGTGTATATATCGTACCGGCGTTTGCCGGGTTGGGGGCACCCCATTGGGATCCTTATGCCAGAGGAATGGTGGTGGGACTAACAAGAGCCACCCGGAAAAGCCATTTGGTACGGGCTACTTTGGAATCCTTAGCCTATCAAAATTACGAACTATTGAAGGTAATGGAGAAAGATTCCGGAATAAAAGCGCCGGTGTTTCGAGTAGATGGGGGGGCCTCTGCCAACGATTTTTTAATGCAATTTCAAGCAGATTTGTTGGGTATTCCGGTGGAGCGGCCAAAATCGGTTGAAACTACAGCTTTGGGCGCTGCGTATTTAGCGGGATTGGCCATTGGTTTTTGGGAATCCAAGGAGGAAATCAAAAAACTTCGGCCTTTGGACAAGGTTTATGAACCGCATCGGTCCAGGAAAGAAATGGAGGCATTGCTTCATGAGTGGAACCGAGCGGTGCAAACGGCTTTGTTCTGGGCGCAGTGGCATGAATAATGGGGTAAAAAAGGTAAAATATAGGGGAAAACAGCAAAAACACTGTTGACAATCTAAGGCAACAGTGTTATTTTTTATATATGGTTAGCACTCATAATGAAAGAGTGCTAACAAAGAGATGGATGTCCAATGCCCGAAGGAGGGCTATGAGATGGATCTAAATGAAAGAAAACTTCAAATATTGCAGGCCATCATTGGGGATTTCATTCACTATGCAGAGCCGGTAGGCTCCAGAACTCTTTCCAAAAAGTATGATATGGGTATTAGCCCGGCAACGATACGAAATGAAATGAGTGACCTGGAGGACATGGGATTTTTAACCCATCCCCACACTTCCGCCGGAAGAGTGCCCTCTACCAAAGCCTATCGACTGTATGTGGATGCTTTAATGGAGCGTTCTGAACTTTCGGTGGATGTCAAAAAGGCCATTGCGGAGCGGCTCAATCGAAATGTATCAGAGCTGGAACATTTGATTCGTCAGACGGCCTCTGTGTTGTCAGAAATCACCAATTTGACTTCTTTTGCCATGACACCCAAGACAGATGATGACCGGCTGAAGTACATACGATTTATTCCCGTGGATCCGGAATCGGTTATTCTGATGATTGTGGCAGAAAGCGGGAAAGTTTCCAACATGACATTACGGTTAAAGGAGTCCTATTCCGAGGAGAATTTGGACCTGCTGAGCAAGGTGATGACCTACAGTTATAAGGGAAAAACCATCAGTGAAGCTCTCACTTACGATATACTACAAGAAGCTCAAAAGGAGGCGCGAGCACTGGGGCGGATGGCAGAAACCATCATGCCCAATTTCCTGAAAACACTGGAGGAAATGTTGAATGTGCAATTATACCTGGATGGGCTAACCAATATATTCAATACACCGGAGTACAATGATGTATGCAAAGCAAAATCCTTCTTCGAGATGTTGGAGAGGAAGGACGACTTTACGAAGAAGCTGGTGAACCGGGGTAATGGTGTTATTATTACCATTGGAGATGAACATGAAGATGAACTGATGAAAAATTGCAGCCTTATTACGGCCACATATCATATTGACGGGAAACTGGTGGGGCGGCTGGGGGTAATAGGTCCAACCAGAATGAAATATGATGAGGTGACTTCAGTGATTGAGTACTTAACCGAAAACCTGGAGAATTCCTTTCGATTAACAGGGGAGGGTGAAACGGATGAGTGATTCTAAAAAGCCGGACGTCAATCCCATAGGGGAAGAAATAAAGCCGAAGAAGAGAAAGGAAGAGACATTGGAAAAAGAAAAGCATAAGCAGGATTCCGAACATAAAAAGGCCCACGAAAAAGAAACGGCTCACAAGAAGGAAATGGAAGCGGAAATTCCTCCAGAAGAACCTTCGGGTAAGGAAGAAAGCCAAGAGGAGGAGTTAAAGACACAGTATCTGAGATTGGCTGCCGATTTTGCAAACTACAAGAAAAGATCGGAAAAAGAGCGATCGGATATTCATGCCTTTGCCAATGAAAAGCTGGTGGCGAAACTGTTGGAAGTGCTGGACAATTTTGACCGGGCTCTTGCCCAGGAAGAGACAGAGAAAAATCCGGTTTGGGAAGGAATGGCACTGATTTATAAGCAATTACTGGGCATTTTGGAGGGGTCGGGACTGGAAGAAATCCAGGCTTTGGGTCAACCCTTTGATCCGGAATTCCATGAAGCACTCATGATGGACAGCTCTACGGATCAAGAAAGTGGCACCGTCACCGAAGTGTTTCAAAAAGGGTACATGTTACATAAAAAGGTCATTCGCCCCACTCGGGTGAAGGTTGCACAATAGATGAAGATATGGCCTATCTACCAAAAAAACAAGTATTAAGAGTATAGGGATTCATAGAAAAGGAGAAATGAACAATGAGTAAAGTAATCGGAATTGACTTAGGAACTACCAATAGCTGTGTATCGGTATTGGAAGGCGGAGAGCCGGTGGTAATTCCAAATGCAGAAGGAAATCGAACCACTCCCTCCGTAGTTGGCTTTGCCAAGAATGGAGAACGTTTGGTGGGAGAAACGGCCAAAAGACAGGCTATCACCAACCCCACAAGAACCATCTCTTCCATTAAGAGACATATGGGAAGTTCCCATACGGTGGAAGTGGACGGAAAAACATATACACCTCAGGATATTTCTGCGATGATTCTTGCCAAACTAAAGGCAGATGCAGAAGCGTATCTGGGAGAAAAAGTAACCCGTGCGGTGATTACGGTACCGGCTTATTTTACCGATAGCCAGAAACAGGCCACCAAGGACGCCGGGAAAATTGCCGGATTAGAGGTAGAACGTATTATTAACGAGCCCACGGCGGCTTCTTTGGCCTATGGATTGGACAAGGAAGATTCTTCTCACAAGATTTTGGTGTATGACTTGGGAGGTGGAACCTTCGACGTATCCATTCTTGAATTGGGAGAAGGGGTCTTTGAAGTGTTGGCTACCAATGGAAACAACATGTTGGGTGGAGATGATTTCGATGAAATCCTGCTGAACCATATTGCGGATAATTTCGCCAAGGAACATGGCGTGGATTTGCGTGCGGATAAAATGGCACACCAACGTCTTCGGGAAGCGGCAGAAAAAGCAAAGAAAGAGCTATCCAGTGCGCAGACCACCAATGTAAACTTACCTTTTATTGCCGTGACTCCGGATGGGCCTTTGAATTTAGACATGACCATCACTCGTGCAAAGTTTGAACAGTTGACTGCCGGATTGGTGGAGAAGACCATCGAGCCCATGAAAAAAGCGTTGGCCGATGCAGGAATTACCAATGGGGATATCGCCCGGGTGATTCTGGTAGGTGGATCCACTCGTATCCCTGCGGTTCAGGATGCCGTTAAGAAAGTAACCGGAAAAGATCCTTTTAAAGGCATTAACCCGGATGAATGCGTGGCCATTGGAGCCGCCATTCAGGCGGGTGTATTAACGGGAGAAGTGCATGATGTGTTGTTGTTAGATGTAACACCGCTATCTCTTTCCATAGAAACATTAGGTGGAGTGGCCACTCGATTAATCGAGAGGAATACTACCATTCCTACGAAAAAGAGCCAGATTTTCTCCACCGCTGCGGACAATCAAACCGCAGTAGATATTCACGTAATGCAAGGGGAAAGAGAGATGGCTTCTGGAAATATTACGTTGGGAAGATTCCAACTAACGGGAATTCCTCCTGCACCCAGAGGGGTGCCTCAAATCGAGGTGACTTTCGATATTGACGCCAACGGCATCGTCAATGTATCTGCCAAGGATATGGGCACGGGTAAGGAACAGCGAATCACCATTACTTCCTCCAATAAATTAAGCGATGATGAAATCAAAGCAAAGGTGAAGGAAGCAGAACAGTTTGCAGATGAAGACAAGAAGAGAAAAGAAGAAGTAGAAACTCGAAATAAGGCAGAAACTTTGGTTTATGAAACGGAAAAATCCATGAAAGAAATCGAAGGAACTCTGACAGAAGAGGAAAAGGGCCGAATTAACGGTGTGAAGGAAGAGTTGAATCAAGCACTGGAAAATGGCACTGTGGAGCAGATTAAGGACTTGACGGACAAGTTGACAGAAGAGTTCCATATGATTTCCAGCAAGCTTTACGAAAAAGCCCAGGCGGCTCAGGGAGGCGGAGATGGTGCTTCAATGGGCGGCAATCAAGAAGGGCCGGAAGAGGTTGTGGATGCAGATTTTGAAGTAGTCGATGATGAAGAGAACATCAACAACACCAACGAATAAAAAAATACAACCGTTATATTATGCCGAAGCCTTTTGTATGACCGGGGGCTTCGGCACATATCGGCAAAATAAAGGAAGAAACACATGGCAGATAAACAAGACTTTTATGAAATACTGGGATTAAAAAAAGGAGCCTCTGAGGCAGAAATTAAAAGCGCCTTCCGAAAACTCGCGGTGAAATATCACCCGGACAAGAATAAGGGAGACAAAAAAGCAGAGGAGAAATTCAAAGAAATTAATGAAGCTTACGGCGTACTGTCGGATCCGGAAAAGAAAAAGAAGTATGACATGTTTGGTCATGCGGGCGTAGACCCCAACTACAATGCCGGCGGAGCCGGTGGTGGTTTCGGCGGATTTGGCGGATATGGCGGCGGTTCTTATGGTGCCGGTGGTTTCGAGGATATTTTTGATATTTTTGGAGGTATGTTTGGGGGAAGTTCTACCCAGAGAAGAAGTCGAACGGGTCCATTAAAAGGCAAGGATCTCCAAAAAACCATTTCCATTACCTTTGAAGAAGCAGCTTTTGGCACAAAAAAGCAGCTGAAAATTAACAAGGTGGTGGAGTGCACGGAGTGTAATGCAACCGGAGCCAAGAAGGGCACGTCTCCTAAATCCTGTCCTTCCTGCCATGGGACCGGAGAGGTGAAAAATGTCCAGAGAACTCCTTTTGGCCAGTTTGCCAGTGTGGGGCCATGTCCCGATTGCAAAGGCACGGGAAAAGTGGTGGAAGATCCCTGTGAGGTCTGCAATGGTTCCGGCCGGGTGAAAAAGACGGTTACCATAACGGTGGAGATTCCTGCCGGTGTGGATAATGATTCTGTGATTTCTATTCGGGGCCAAGGAGAGCCGGGTTATAACGGGGGACCCGCCGGCAATCTCTATGTGGTGGTGAATATTAAGCCCCACGAGATGTTTAAACGAAGTGGTTTGGACCTTTGGTTGGAAATTCCCATCACCTTCGATCAAGCGGCTTTGGGAGCGGATATCGTAGTACCCACCCTCAAAGAAAAGGTGTCCTATAAAATTCCGGCAGGAACCCAACACGGTACCACATTTCGACTCAAGGGAAAAGGAATTCAGTCTGCCAAATCCGGCACAGGGGATCTTTATGTGAAGGTGTATTTGGAAGTGCCTACCAAGTTAAATAGTGCCCAGAAAAAAATCATTGGAGAAATGGGAAAGACCGTGGGCCCAGAGACCTATACCAAAGGGACCAGCTTTCGAGATTATTTAAAGAAAGTATTTATGTAAACCGTTTAAACCAAAACCCCGCCTTGCATCCGGCGGGGTTTTTCGATAGAATAAACCATGTTATGTCCAATAAGTAATCCGTAGATTGATCAAGAGAGGATATGAATATGAAATTAATCCAGGTTACCATATATACTACTACATTTGGTGTAGAAGCGGTTTCCGCCAGTTTGATGGGTATGGGTATTCAACAGCTAGCCATCGAGGATCCCCATGATGTAGAAGAAATCCTGAATGATCAAGATACGTATGCTTGGGATTATATAGATTCCAAGGTGGTTGAAATGCAAGAAGAGGAAGCGAAGGTACGATTATATTTTGAAGTAAATCCGGAAAACACCCGGTTAATTCAAGAAATCAAGATGAATATGATGGGATTAAAAAGTAAGGAACTGGAAGGTTACTGGGACTTCCAGGCAGACTTGGGCAGACTGTATGTGGAAGATTTGGAAGTAGATTCCGAAACCTGGGAAAACAGTTGGAAGGAATATGTCAA
>CALFUG010000202.1 GCA_937928455.1 uncultured Clostridia bacterium | reverse complement strand
TAGGACTTAATGTACCTCTCATTTTTGTGCACAGATTGAGAGGACAGTACCGTGATTACCTCTTATACTTATCTTACAAGGAGTTGATACTATGGAGTGGCTGGAAAGATTCAATCAATCCGTCAGCTATATTGAGGATCATTTGGATGGTGAAATCGATTATGAACAGGCCGCAAAAATTGCGTGCTGCTCCACCTTTCACTTCCAGAGAATGTTTTCCTATATAGCCGGGGTTTCGTTGGCGGAATACATTCGGCGCAGGCGGATGACGTTGGCGGCATTTGAGCTGCAAAACAGCGATATCAAGATTGTAGATTTAGCATTGAAGTATGGGTATGATTCGCCCACCTCGTTCTCCAGAGCGTTTCAGAGCATTCAAGGGGCACCGCCCTCTGAGGCAAGAAATGACGGGATTCATCTGAGAGCCTATCCACGTATGACCTTCTTGATTTCAATTAAAGGAGAGGTAGAAATGAATTACAAAATTGAGAAGAAAGAAGCTTTTCGCATCGTGGGGGCCAAAAAACATTTTGATTTGAATGTGGAAGAAAACTTTAAAGAAATTCCACTGTTTTGGGGCGAGGTGTTTCAGAACGGGATGTTTGAAGAAATCTGCAAATTGTCCAACCGGGAACCCTCAGGAGTGTTGGGAGTCAGTGCTTCCATGAATGGCAAAGACTTTGATTACTACATTGCCGCCGCATCGGACCAACCGGTTCCCCCCAATATGGCGGAGTATGAAGTGCCGGAAGCCATGTGGGCGGTATTTGAATGTATCGGCCCCATGCCGAATGCTATGCAAGAGCTTCAGAAGCGGATTGTCACAGAGTGGCTGCCTACATCTGGCTACGAATACGCAGAGGATCTGGACATAGAAGTGTATCCCACTTCGGATACCCAATCGCCGGACTATAGAAGCGAAGTTTGGTTACCTATTACAAAAAAATAGGCGTGCGTAAGTTCAAGAAAATCGGAGGACCAACAAGATTATGAACAGGAACCTGAGAAGGGCGATTACTTTTATCGGGGTCGTATTTTTCCTAAATTACCTACTGGCCATCCTATATTTTACTTTGGGTGGGCAGTGGGTCATGCCCGGCTCACTCATTGTGGCCACAATCTACATGTTTATTCCCATGGCAGTTGCATTGGGATTACAGAAGCTGGTATATAAAGAGCCCATTCGGAAGCCACTGGGGATTTCGTTTAAGATGAATCGGTGGTTTCTGGTGGCATGGCTATTACCTCCGGTGATTGCATTTCTTACACTGGGGATTAGTCTATTGCTGCCGGGAGTAGAATACTCCCCTTCCATGGATGGAATGTTCGAGAGATTTAGCGGACTTTTAACCCCGGAAGAAATGGAGGAAATGGAAAACCAGATTTCCATGTCCCCGGTCCATCCCATCTGGATTGGTTTGGTGCAAGGACTTTTGGCGGGTATTACCGTCAATGCAGTGGCCGGATTTGGGGAGGAGTTGGGTTGGAGGGGATTTCTTCAAAAGGAGTTTTCCTACATGGGTTTTTGGAAGTCATCGGTGGTAATTGGCCTTATCTGGGGAGTTTGGCATGCCCCGTTGATTCTCCAAGGACATAATTATCCGGAGAATCCCGTAGCGGGCGTTTTCATGATGGTAATCTTTACGCTCCTTCTTTCCCCCCTTATAAGTTATGTAAGGATAAAAGCCAACTCTGTCATTGCGGCCGCCGTTATGCACGGATCCATCAACGGTACTATGGGATTATCTATATTGGTCATTGATGGAGGAAATGATTTAACGGTAGGAGTCACGGGAGTATCGGGGTTCATGGCGATGCTAATTGCGGTCATTGGTTTATTGATATTTGATCGGGTATTTGCAAAAGAGTCGATAATGTAACGGGGAATTTCTGCATGGGCCCTTGAATATTCAAGGGCTTTTATATTGGAGAATGGTCAGGCAGTATTTTGTGCAAAAATGATAATAGCAGCAAGGCAAGTGATATAATAGGGTATACAGTATGCTGGTAGAAGAGTACAAAGGGGGGGTAACACCATGAACTATATAATGGAATCGGTATCCAGGGTATGGCAGGGTGCCGCAGATTCTTTTCGGAAGTTCCCGGTATCCATCGGAAGCGCACTGGCCTTTGCGGTGGTTACGATTATTCGAATACACTTGGACTGGCCTTACCAAGAACCTTACAACTTTTTGTTTAATTGCTTGCATTGGTCCTTTGCCTTAGGGGCTCTTTTTAGCTTGGCAGCCATCACCTTGGCCCAAAGCCGGTTTAATACCCAGAAAGCTTTTTGGGCTGCCAATCTCCTGGGCGTAGTGATAATTGGCCTCACTTTTTTGCTATTGTATATTTCCGGTAGCCAGCCTTCCGGAGACCTAGGTACAAGGTATAACGCGGTTTCTTTGTTGGCTTCCGCCCGTGTAATTGCCGCCATGCTCATCAGTATACTG
>CALFUG010000201.1 GCA_937928455.1 uncultured Clostridia bacterium | reverse complement strand
GGGAAACATCGCCATGTCCTCGGAAGCCTTCTCAGACGTACCTTCCTTTGAATGGTACTACGATGATGTGCGAAGAGCGGTGGCAGCCACCTATGTGGCAGGGTACGGAGATGGCACCTTTCTTCCCAACAAAGCCATCTCCCGGCAAGAAGCCTCGGTGATGCTGGCCAGAATTGTACCGGCATATAATTATTCCGCCTCACTCACCGCCTATACCGACGGCAACCGGGTGGCGGACTGGGCCGCTCCTTCTATGAAGAAAATCGTCGGGAAGAAGTATTTGGGGGCTTACGATGATGGTTTGCTCCATCCGGAGGATTCCCTGACCCGAGCCCAAACTGCGAAGATTCTCTGCGATATCCTGGATAAAGAAACCATTGTGTCCAATGTGACCACCATAAAGACAGATCAGGAACTGTCCAATCGAATCTATACCAATACGGTAATTCTCTCCAAGGACTTGGGAGATGAGGATGCCGCCTTCTCCAACTGCGTCTTTCTGGGCAGCCTTTTGGTCCAGGGAGGGGGAGAAGATACGGTCACCATCAAAAACTGCCGGGTAGCCGATTTACAGGTGAATAAAACCGCTTCTGCTGTGCGTGTTCTGGCCCAAGGTGAAACGGTAATATCCAAAACCACCACCCAGGAAACATGTATTCTGGAAACCAAATCCCTGGCGGGAGGCACCTTTGGCACCGGATTTGTGCAGGTTTCCTTGGGGTCCAAAGCAGACACTACTTTTACGGGATACTTTCCTTCCGTAACCCTCACCGGAGTGGAGGCCATTGCCCGGTTGGAAGGAGCCTCTTTTGACCTGTTGACGGTCAACTCTGGCGGAAGGCGAAGTCATATTCATGCAGACGGTCGTTCCCTGATTACCCTGGCGGTGGTCAATGGAGTGGCCTACTTCCATGGCACCGGAACCATGAATAAGATGGAAGTGAATGTTGACGATGTGACCTACGAAACCAAGCCGAAAAGCTGGACCATTGGCTCCGGGATTTCCACTCCCACTCTGGAAGTGGCAGATTTATCCGTGACCTTTAGCCCCACCAACGGAAAAACCAGTGTAGCGCTGGCAGTCAGTCCCACCATCACTTTTAATAATGCCATTCAGACCTATGGAGGGGCCGATATCACCACCACCTATTTGAAAAACAATCTGATTCTCAAAGTAGGGTCCGCAAGCGGAGCCAGTGTGCCTTTCACTGCCACCATCGACTCTGCCAAGAAAGTGATTACCGTGGATCCTACATCGAACTTGGCACCCAATACCACCTACTATTTGGGCTTTGCCACTAAGATTTTCCGGGAAACCACCACCCAGGAAAACATCGCGGCTCGCAGTGTGGTGTTTACCACCTTGGATACCACTCCCACCCTGACCTTTAGCCCGGCCAATGGAGCAGTCCAGGTAACCACCAGCTCCACCATACGAATTACCTTTTCGGATAAAATATTAACCGCCACCGGGGGAGTTCCCAACGGAGCCTATATGACTAGCAATATTGAGATTACGGCTTCCGGAAGCACCACCAATGTGACCAATAGTCCTACCCTTTCCAGCGAAAAGATTGTCACCATACAACCTCCCACCGGGGGATGGCTAGACGGCAAAACCTATACCATTAAGGTAAAGGCCAATGCCTTCAAGAACGAATCCGGAAGCTATGTGCCCCTTACCACCAGCACCTTCACGGCCGGTACGGCGGCACCGGTATTAACGCTATCCAGTACGGATGCCGGAACCACCACCATCAGCATAAGCGCTTCTTCTTCTATGGACGGTGATGTCTATTTCATTGCTACAACAGGAAGCATTGGTGCCGAAGAATTGACTACTC
>CALFUG010000200.1 GCA_937928455.1 uncultured Clostridia bacterium | reverse complement strand
CTTATTCCGAGCTGAGCAAGAACTATGCTTGGATTGGTTGGATGGGTACCATTTGTCCCTTCCTCATCATGTCTTTCTACACCGTGTTGGGTGGCTATGCCATGAAATACATGGTGGCTAATTTTGGTGACATTTTTGGTGCAGGATTCGGAGTTGGCGGCGCAGACAGCGGTGCTTATTTCGGAGAGTTCTTGACACAACAAGGACAAGGAGTTATTTATACATTTGTATTCTGCTTTATTACCTATATCATCGTAAGAGGCGGGGTATCCAAAGGTATCGAAGCTTTTTCCAAAGTAGCTATGCCGGCACTATTTATCTTATTATTAATCGTAATCGTAAGAGGTTTGACTCTTCCAGGAGCTTTGGAAGGTGTGGCATTTATGTTTACCCCCAATTTCGAAGTGTTCCAAGGAACGGGGTGGATTACTGTACTGGGTAGTGCAGGTGGACAGATGTTCTTCTCCCTCTCTCTTGGTATGGGCTGCATGATTACTTACGGTTCTTATTTGAACAAGAAAGAAAACATCGAACAAAATGCCGTTATCATTCCTGTTTTAGATACAACAGTCGCATTGCTGGCCGGGTTGGCGGTTATGCCTACCGCATTTGCCATGGGGATGGAGCCCGGTGGTGGCCCTGGATTATTGTTTGTCACTTTGCAAGCCGTATTTGCATCCATGGGTGGTGTGGGACCCATCTTTGGATTCTTATTCTATCTCTTTGTTACTATCGCAGCAGTAACTTCTGCTATTTCCTTGTTGGAAGTTGCCACCGCTACCTTTATTGATAAATCCATTGCCAAAGGACAGGAGCCGGATCGACATAAAGCCACATTGATTTGCATCCTCATCATCTTTGCATTGGCTGTAATCGTAGCTTTAGATGGGCTTGGTTCCAATGGACTGCCCATGCCTTTGGGCTTCATCTGGTTGGAGTTCTTCGATCTCTTCTCTGAAGGTATCATGATGCCTCTGGGTGCACTGTCCATGTCCTTAATTATTGGATGGAAATTAGGCCCCAAATGGATGGAAGATGAAATCACTGCCAGCGGTGACAAGTGGAAAGGCAAAGCCTTCGCCATGGTATGTTTCAAGTATATTGCTCCGCTGGGGATGCTGTTTATCCTGGTTGGACAATTAAACGGATTCTTTGGATGGGGACTGTTCTAGAA
>CALFUG010000199.1 GCA_937928455.1 uncultured Clostridia bacterium | reverse complement strand
TTCTAGAACAGTCCCCATCCAAAGAATCCGTTTAATTGTCCAACCAGGATAAACAACATTCCCAGCGGCGCAATATACTTAAAGCATACCATGGCGAAAGATTTGCCTTTCCACTTGTCACCACTGGCCGTGATTTCATCTTCCATCCATTTGGGGCCCAGTTTCCATCCAATAATTAAGGACATGGCCAGTGCTCCCAAAGGCATCATGATACCTTCGGAGAAGAGATCAAAGAAATCCAACCAAATGAATCCCAAAGGCATGGGCAGACCATTGGAACCCAAACCGTCCAATGCAACAATCACAGCCAATGCGAAGATGATTGCAATACAAATCAAAGTGGCTCTATGTCGATTGGGTTCATTCCCCTTGGCAATTTCCTTGTCAATAAAGGTGGCCGTAGCAACCTCTAACAGGGAAACAGCAGAAGTAACCGCAGCGATGACTATAAATAGATAGAACAAGAATCCAAAGATGGGTCCCACACCGCCCATGGAAGCAAATACGGCTTGCAGAGTGACAAACAACAATCCAGGGCCACCACCGGGCTCCATACCCATGGCAAATACGGTAGGCATAACCGCCAAACCTGCCAACAACGCGACTGTTGTATCTAAAACGGGAATAATAACAGCGTTCTGCTCGATGTTTTCTTTCTTGTTCAAATAGGAACCGTAGGTAATCATACACCCCATGCCAAGAGACAAGGAGAAGAACATCTGCCCACCGGCTCTACCCAATACGGTAATCCAACCGGTTCCCTCAAATACTTCGAAGCTGGGCTTAAACATAAAGGCCACACCTTCCATAGCGCCCGGAAGAGTTAGCCCTCGGACGATAACGATTAATAATAAGATAAATAGTGCCGGCATGGCCACCTTGGAAAAAGCTTCGATTCCTTTGGATACGCCACCTCTTACAATAACCCAGGTAACTAAACAGAATAGGAATGTATATACAATTCCTTCTCCCTGCTTTGTCAGGAACTCACCAAAATAGGCGCCACTGTCTGCACCTCCTACGCCGAATCCAGCGCCAAAGATGTCACCGAAGTTGGCTACCATATATTTCATGGCATAACCACCTAATACGGTATAGAACGACATGATGAGGAAGGGGCAAATGGTACCCATCCAACCAATCCAAGCATAGTTCTTGCTCAGCTCGGAATAAG
>CALFUG010000198.1 GCA_937928455.1 uncultured Clostridia bacterium | reverse complement strand
CATAAAGGATATACGAATCCATATTATTACTCCCAAACTTCTTCTGGCGTTGGGATGTGTGCATCCGCCATGAAATACGCTATGCGGGACACATTCATCAGATGCTTGTAATCCAAGTTCTCTGACAAGGAGTTATTCCCCCATGAACCACATCCCAATGTATTGGTAGGTGCTAAATTGTTGTTATAGCTACCGGCAGCTGCGATGGCAACAACCTGGTTAACTACAAATCTGGATACTGACAACTCTTCGGCTACTCTCTCAATGTGTTCTTTCGTGTGAGAATGAATGGACACAGAGTGGCCTTTACCTTCTCTTTCTAAATTAGATTTCGCAATATCAATGGCTTCATTGAATTCTTTGTATCGATAGGCCGTTAGGCAAGGGCACATTTTTTCCTTCCCCAATACATCTTTCCCAACATCTTCACCCGCTACGAGTACAATGAGTTTCACATGATCCGGAATCTCTACGCCGGCCAGTTTTGCAACATCCTGAGCAGACTGACCTACAACATGACGGCTAATTGTACCTCCTTCCGGGAACATGGCCTCTCGAAATTTGTCAGCCTCTTGCTGATCCCGTACTACCCACGCGTCATTTTTTTCGAAAATATTTAACATTTCTTCGAAACTTTCTTCCGGACATATGGCCGTTTGGTCCGCCGTACACAAAATTCCGTTATCAAATATTCTTCCCGCAATAATTTTGGGGACCGTTTCTTCCAAGTCTGCATCTCGGTCAATAATTGTTTGAACATTACCTGCACCTACTCCCAAAGCAGGTTTTCCAGAGCTGTTATCCGCCTTTACCATACCCATGCCCCCAGTGGCAATGATTACGTCCACTGCTTTCATCAACGCATTGGTGGCCTCCATGGTAGGCTCTTCAATAACTTGAATTAAGTCCTCGGGCACGTTGATTTTTTTCAATTCTCCCCTCATTAATTCTACCGCTTTGGCTGAACATCCTTTGGCTCTCGGGTGCGGTGCCAAAATAACGGCATTCCCACACTTTAACGAAAACATGGAATTGCTCATTGAAGTAACCACCGGATTTGTGGTGGGTGTAATCGCACCCACTACCCCAACCGGTTTCGCCACAGTAGTGATTCCGGTAGCTTCATCTCGTTCTAAAATCCCCCTGGATTTTTTTCCTTTTAAATGATTATAAATCAGAGGTGGCTTGTTGGTATGCTTGGCAATTTTATCCTTATAATTCCCCATCCCGGTTTCTTGAACTGCAAAATCGGCTAACATTTCCGCATTTTCAACAATTACCTTTGCTATAACCTTAACCGCTTCATCAACCTTTTCCTGTGACCTTTTTT
>CALFUG010000197.1 GCA_937928455.1 uncultured Clostridia bacterium | reverse complement strand
TACCGGTACTTGGAACCGAAAAGGAAAGAGGAGGAAAATGATATAGAGCAGTAATGATCTGAAATCAGCAATCATTAACAGTTAATTTTAAAGAAAGCGGGGACAGGACTATTGTTTAGCACAGTGAAAGAGGTAACGGAGTTTTGTAAGAAAAACGAAATTCAAATGATTGATTTTATGATGGTGGATATTAACGGGCGATGGCGCCATCTCACCATTCCCAAGGCCAGATTCAGTGAAGATACCCTGGTGAGCGGACTGGGATTCGACGGCTCCAACTATGGATTTGCGCCGGTAGAGAAAAGCGATATGGTGTTCCTGCCGGACGTGACCACGGCCTATGTGGATCCCTTTGCCCGGATTCCCACCTTGGCCATGTTAGGGGATGTGTATGTGATTGAATACCCGGAGAATCGGAGGTTTGATCAGGACCCTCGTAACGTGGCGGTACACGCGGAGCAGTACCTCAAGCAGAGCAATATTGCGGACGAGATGCGAATCGGCCCGGAATTTGAGTTCCATGTGTTCGACCATGTGGACTACTCTACAGAACCCCATCAAATGAAATACCACGTGGACTTAGACGAAGCTTCCTGGAACACGGGGGATGAAAGTCTCAATTTGGGATACAAGGTTCCCCACAAGGGTGGCTATCATATGGCACCTCCCATGGACCGATTGAGTGATTTGCGGGGACAGATGTGTCTCCGGTTAGAGGAAGCGGGAGTGAAGGTGAAGTATCACCACCATGAGGTGGGCGGTGCCGGACAGCTGGAAATCGAACTGGAGTTTGGCACCATGAAGAATATGGCGGATCAAACCATGATTTCCAAATATCTCATTAAGAACCAAGCCATGTTGGAAGGAAAATCTGCTACCTTTATGCCCAAGCCTATATACAATGATGCCGGTAACGGCATGCATATTCACATGCAGCTGTTTAAGAAGGGCAAACCGGTGTTTTTTGATGAAAAAGGTTATGCCCAATTGTCCCAAACGGCCCTTTGGTTTATGGGAGGTATTTTGAAGCACAACAGAGCCCTCTGTGCATTCACCAATCCCAGTACCAATTCCTATAAGCGGTTGGTACCGGGATACGAAGCCCCTACTACAGTAGGATTTGCTCAAGCAAACCGCAGTGCGGTAGTACGAGTGCCGGGTTATGCCAAGTCGCCGGAGAAAAAACGGTTTGAATTACGAAGCTTGGACGGAACTTGCAACCCATATTATGCCTATGCGGCGGTATTGATGGCAGGGATTGATGGGGTAAAGAATAAAATAGACCCTATGAAGGAGGGTTTTGGGCCCTATGACTTTAACTTATATGAACTTTCCCCGGAGGAGCGAAAGAAGGTGCAGTTCCTGCCCTCCAGTTTGGATCAGGCACTGGATGCATTGGAAGCCGATTCGGAGTTTCTTCTGGCAGGTGGTGTGTTCCCCGGCAAGTTGATTGAAATGTGGGTGGCCAATAAAAGACGAGAAGCCGCTCGAACTAACGGAATGCCCCACCCTGTGGAATTTGAGATGTACTACGATTTATAGTGGGTGAAGGCATGAAAAGAAAGTGGAAGATGTGATGAAGAATGTATTTATCGGTGTAGATCATAGCGGCACTTATCGGGTATATATAACGGTTTCTACCCAGCTGGTAGAAGAGGCTCGAAAAGTGCATCATACTACCCCTTTGGCCACCGCCGCCTTGGGCCGGGTGTTGACGGGGACCGCCTTGATGGGGCTGATGCTGAAGGAAGAAGATGCCAAGGTGACGGTAATTTTTAAGGGAGATGGTCCTTTGAAACAAATTCTAGCCACCGCCAATGGAAAAGGAAAAGTGAAGGGTTACGTGGCCAATCCGGGGGCAGATCTACCATTGAGTAAAGAGGGCAAACTGAATGTAGGCGCCGGCATGGGAGAAGGTGAATTGACGGTCATCAAAGATATTGGACTGAAGGAACCGCAGTCGGGGCGCATCGCTTTGGTGACCGGGGAAATAGCCGATGATTTGACCGCCTACTTCTACATCTCCGAACAACAAAATTCTTCTGTGGCATTGGGTGTGATGGTAGATCGTGATCACCATGTGAAGCATGCGGGAGGGATGATCATACAAATGCTCCCTGGGGGGGAATTGACTCCCGTAGTGGATTATCTGGAACATTTATTGGAAAAGCTTCCGCCCCTTACCACCCTGTTGGAAGAGTTGGAACCTCACCTCGATGGGGAAAGTCAGGAATCGGATGAGATGCAGGATATCCCGGTAAAAGCATTAACCCAACGAATATTTGGAGAGATGCCGGAGGAATACAGATTGAAGGAAGTAGACCTTCGGGAGATTTCCTGGCACTGCGACTGCAGCAGACAGCGATTGGAACAAGTGGTGATGGCCATGGGTCGGAAAGATTTGGAGACCATTATACAAGAAGATGGTGGGGCGGAGTTGGTATGTAGCTTTTGTAATAGCAAATATTATTTTGATCGAAAGGATTTGGAACGTATTTACCGGTCTATTCAATAAAACCCATTCAGTATGGTTGGATGGGATTGCGGCAAAAAATAGGTAAAAAGAATTGGTTCAGTAGGAAAGATTCCTCCCGGTGACATCCGTATGGGCGGGATCTTTTTTCTTGGGCAACGATTTTGAAAAATTATGATATAATATGACAAGGGAGAAGAGGGGGTACGGGAAAGAGGTGTAAGATGACCAGAAGAAACACTCGTAAGTGGGGGTTTTTGGTTTTGCTTGCCGTCCTGCTCTT
>CALFUG010000196.1 GCA_937928455.1 uncultured Clostridia bacterium | reverse complement strand
CCATGATGTGGGCCAACGGGGAAGGACTGATTAATGGAGTAGGAAACAGCAAATTAAGTCCTCTGGGCTCTGCAGAACGTTGCCAGGTGGCGGCCATCCTTCAGCGTTTTATCCTGAATTCGGCAGAGTAGAATAAACGGCAATTCGTACATACCACCCGTATGTATTGCGTCAGGTTTTTAGAATGGGGTCAGGTACCTTCTTGATTTAGAGAAGTACCTGACCTCTTCTATATATCACCCAGCCAACTTGTACAAAAGGATAAAATACCGTACACTTATAGTGAGTTATCATATCTAAGAAATTCAGGCAGTATGGCGGAATATAGAAAAAGGATGAATCATAGTTGGTGACCTGGGATGGGCCATACATACCATACGGATATATGGAGGAAGAAACCAATGAGTTTACTAATCAAAGGTGCGAAAAAGGTGTTGTTACGAGGTGGTAAAATAGCAGGAGCATATATTGCACCCGATTTGATGAATTTTGCGGCGAAAATGGGAAATGATTTGTTGGAAAAGCAGAAAAACCTGGTAAAAATACCCGACTTAAAAAATGTTCGCATGGACGAAGCCTTCCGAATTTTGGTGGACGATCTGAACTTGATTCCCATACCATCCATCGCAAAGCCCAGCATAGCCTACGCCGAGGAAAGGGAAAACGATGTAGTATATTCCCAACCCAGGTTTGGTTCCCGGGTGAGCCCAAGAACCACCGTGAAGGTTTACTATCTGACCCAGGAAGTGGTAGATGAAAGCAAACAGATGTTGGAAAATGAAGTGAAACAATTCAAAGCTCCAGTGGTGGTTGGGGGGAACATCTATGAGGCACGGGAAGATCTGGTAGAATTAGGCCTCAAGGTCACTCAAAAATTGGAAAAACCAAACTTGAAATATGCAGATAAAGAAGATGGCCAGGTGACCCGGGTTACTTATTCCAATCACCATAAAATCGGCTCCAAGCTGAAAACCGGTGAACGGATTTGTCTCTTTTATGTGAATGAAGAGGTGATTGGAGATAGTAAAGCCATCAAAGCGCAGAAAGACAGGAACCGGAAAGAAAAAATAGAAAAAATCAACGAAGTCAGGAATGCGGTGTCCAAAAAAATACGAACCGGGGTGGTAGATATCAAAACCATGCAGAAGAAAGGGAGAAAAAGATGACCATGACGAAGAGGATGAAGATATGCCTGATTTCAGGGGTGCTGTTGGGTATCGTGTGTATTATAGGGGCCAGTATACGTTCGGGAGGAACGGCAAGTATTTCATTCTTATTTGCCCTTTGGTATAATCGACTTCTTATGGGATTGCTAATTGGGGTGGCATGGAGAAATGTTGAGCTACCCAAGGCATTGGCGAGAGGGGCATTTCTTGGACTGGTGGCTTCCTTTGCCTTTTACAGTGCCACCGGGTTTGCGGATCATGTCAGTTTTCTGGCAGGGGTGGTATACGGTGTGATTATGGAGTTTGCCGTATGGAAATTAAACGGTGAGAAAATGGTAGTGAAAGAAAACATGGAAAGGGTGCATGGATGAATATAACGGATCAACTGGTAAAAGATTTAAAAATTTCCAAGAGTCAGATTGAAAACACGGTGGCTCTTATTGAAGAAGGAAATACCATTCCCTTTATCGCCCGGTATCGAAAAGAACTCACCGGCGGGCTTTCCGATGTGGTACTTCGGGAGTTGGACGAGAGGCTGGAGTATCTGAAAAACTTAGAGGCCAGAAAAGAAGAAGTCCTTCGTCTCATTGAGGAACAGGGAAAACTGACGGAAGAGCTGCAAAGGGACATTGAAAATGCGGAAATCCTTCAGAGAGTGGAGGATCTGTACAAGCCGTTCAAAAAGAAGAAATCCACCCGGGCCTCCAAGGCCAGAGATCTGGGCCTGGAGCCTTTGGCCGATATTATTTGGGCCCAGGAAATGACGGAAGGTAGTCCGGAAGATGTGGCCATGGCCCATTTGGAACAGCATAAAGAATATCTGGACTTTCAAGAATCCATGACGGTCCAAGAGGCTCTGGAGGGGGCCATGGATATTCTGGCAGAGAGAATATCCGACGATGCCGATTTCATGACTCAAGTTCGGGGTAGGACCCTGAATATGGGATTGATGGCAAGCGAAGGGGTGGATATGGAGGAAAAGACCCCTTACGAAGGATATTACCAATACCAGGAAGGTGTTTCTAAAATCCCCAACCATAGAGTGTTGGCCATTAACCGAGGGGAAAAAGAAAAGAAATTGAAGGTGAAGATTGTGGCTCCCGTGGATGAAATTATTCATGATCTGGAGCAACAGGTGATTCGTTCCGAGTCTTCTATTTTTCACCCGCTTTTGCTGGACTGTATCAAGGATGGATATAAACGGTTGATGGCGCCTTCCATCGAAAGAGAAATTCGAACCTCGCTGACGGAGCGGGCGGAGAAGGAAGCGGTGAAGATATTTGCCAAGAATACGGAGAAGCTATTGATGGTTCCCCCGGTAAAGGGAGCCAGAATCATCAGTTTGGACCCCGGATTTCGAACGGGATGCAAGGTGGCGGTGTTGGATGAAACCGGCAGTCTGTTGGCCCATACCACCGTGTATCCTACGGAACCAAGGAACGATATTCAGGGTACGGAGAAAATCTTCCAAGGCCTGGTGGAAAAATACAAAATCAATGTAATGGTAATCGGCAACGGAACCGCTTCCCGGGAGACGGAGGAAGTGGTGGCCAACTTTATTCATAAGAATAATCTGGACATTTCCTATACCATTGTCAATGAAGCAGGGGCTTCGGTGTATTCCGCATCCCAGGTGGCTAGCGATGAGTACCCGGATTTGGATGTTACCACAAGAGGAGCCATGTCTTTGGGCAGAAGGCTTCAGGACCCTCTGGCGGAATTGGTGAAGATTCCTCCCAAAAGCATCGGCGTGGGACAGTATCAGCATGACGTGAACCAAGGATTGCTGGATAAGGCGCTCACCGGCGTCATCGAGGATTGCGTAAACCGAGTGGGCGTGGATTTGAATACCGCCTCCCCTTCCTTGTTATCCTATGTGGCGGGAATTAATCTGGGCATAGCCAAGAATATCGTGGCCTATCGGGAAGAAAAAGGACGTTTCAAGGAACGAAAGGAATTGAAAAAGGTGGGGAAGCTGGGAGAAAAAACTTATCACCAATGTGCCGGTTTCTTGCGAATTCAAGGAGGAAAAAACCCCTTGGATAGTACATCCGTCCATCCGGAATCCTATGAGGCCACGGAGAAATTGCTGAAGGAATTGGGCATCGACAAGAAGGAAATATTAGCCGGTGGGGTAGTAGATATCGAGGAGCGCTTAAAAGACAAGTGGCCCGACTCCCTGGAAGCCTTGGGAAAGGCCATCGAAGTGGGGCTGCCGACCTTAAGAGATATCCTGGCGGAAATCAAGAAGCCGGGGAGAGATCCCCGAGAAGAAGCGCCCAGTGTGGTATTCCGAAACGATGTGCGAAAAATAGAAGATTTACAGATTGGCATGGAGTTAACGGGAACCGTTAGAAATGTGGTGGATTTCGGCGCCTTCGTGGATATTGGGCTGAAAAACGATGGGCTGGTTCATATTTCGGAACTGGCGGACCGTTTTGTGAAGCACCCCATGGATGTGGTTTCTGTGGGGGATAACGTGCAAGTACGGATATTGGCCATCGATTTGGAACGAAATAAAATCGGGCTGACCATGAAAAAGAAATAAACTTCCCGGTCATAAACTTCGGGGTCAGAGAATAATGGGGTCGGGTACCTTTCTACATAAGAGAAGGTACCCGACCCCATTATGTTTTTTTTGCGGGTACCAAAAAAGGCCGGATACCTTTTTCATCAAGAATGAGGTACCCGACCCCGAAATTTATTGGTTTCGTTTTCGGATGGTGAAACGTTTTGTGGGGGTAACATAGGTTTAGGGCTGTTTGGTTTTCGACTTTCGGGACTTCAAGTAAACGGTGAGAAAAACGAGAGTGGGCACATTATACAGGCCCAAAGTGGCTAAGCCTACGAATACGGGATGAGCCAGGCTTTCATTGTTAATGACCATCATCATAAATATGACGGACAAAAGGAAGGAAATGGCGGGAAGAATGAGCCCGAGAAATTTATTTTCTCTTTTGGAAAGAAATACTTGTAAGAGGACTCCTCCTACTACGATTAAGGCGACTATGGTAATATTTTTCGGATCTAGCATGATGTTTCTCCTTTCAAAACGAAGGGGGCATCGGG
>CALFUG010000195.1 GCA_937928455.1 uncultured Clostridia bacterium | reverse complement strand
ATTCACTGGGGAGAATTGGCAGCACGTTGTAGCCACCACATCGGACGGGGAGTGATTCCCATGAAAGGCTTTTTCAGCAAAGAACAAACCCAAACAAAAGGACAAATGAAGGGCTTTTCCTGCGCCTCCTGCGGGCTGTATAAATATGCCCTCTCTCCCAAAATGCAGCCATACGGAAACTTCAAAAAGAGAATCATGGTGATCGGAGAGGCTCCAGGTGAAGACGAGGACCGTAGAGGAAAACCATGGCAGGGCAAAATGGGGCGAGTTTTGCAGAGAAAATATAAAGAGCTGGGCATAGACCTCTTTGACGACTGCATCAGCCTTAACGCCGTGAATTGCCGCCCTACAGACAAGAAGGGCGCTAACAGAACCCCCACAGATCAGGAAATCGCATGTTGCTTCCCAAAAGTGATTCAGGCTATAAAAAAATACCAGCCAAAGGTGATTATTCTACAAGGAGGAGCACCCACCCAGTCCCTCATCGGGCGTAAGTGGAAAGGGGATTTTGGTGGGATAATGAAGTGGCGGGGCTGGGCGATCCCTGACAGAGAGTATAACGCCTGGATATGCCCTACCTTCCATCCGTCATTCATTGAGCGGCAGGACGGGGAGAGTGAGGCCGATGTCATCTGGACACAGGACTTGAAAAATGCTTTTGAAAAAGTGGATTCGATATTCCCGAACTTAAAAAACGAAGAAGATGCCGTTATCATTACAGATGATTTTGAAGGTGTGATGGCGGAAATGAACATGCCTGCCATGATGGCATTTGACATTGAAACGACGGGGCTGAAACCATATGATACAAAAAAACATAAAATCATCACTATTTCTTTCTGCAACGAACTCAATAAAGCCTATGCCACGCCTTTTCCAACGAAGAAGAAGCATCTGAGACTTCTAAAGGAACTCCTGGAAAATCCCAAGGTGGAAAAGGTTGCGGCTAATATGAAGTATGAGGATAACTGGATGAATGTTCTCCACGGGATAAGCGTTTATCCATGGGAATTTGACACAATGCTGGCTGCCCATATCATAGACAACAGGTTCGGGATAACCGGGCTAAAATTCCAATCTTATGTCCGGTTCGGTGTGCTGGGGTACGATGATGACGTCGCCCCATACCTAAAAGCAAAAGACTCAAATTCTGTAAACCGGATAATGGAACTTGCAGAAACAAAAGAAGGGATGAGGAAGTTACTTCTTTATAACGGTATAGACAGCCTCATGGAATACAGGCTTGCCGTATTACAAAAGCTGTCCCTGGAAGGTATGGAGAGGAGGTATAGATGATGAGGGTGGAAAGGGGTAAAAAACCCATAGTAGCTCTACAAACAGGACTTCGCTTCGCCCAGGTTTTCCTCCAAGTTTTGGAATTCCATTTGTTTGAAGGGGCGGAAATTATTGACCCCACACCGGGGGAAAAATATTCATGGGAGGAATATGAGCAGAAAAAAGGAAAAGGTTTCTTTCCACCCATGAATTTTAACATTCACTTTATACCAGACAATATCTCTACTTTCACCAAAACAAAAGCGCATGTCAAGGCAAACGGCCCAGCTGATGCGATATTCTTCGATCCTCCTTATATCTTTGGTAGCAAGAAAGGACCGGATGTTCGGAGAAAGGATTATGGGGAATACGATCACAATATATCAGATGTAAAAAACTTTATGCAGAAAGCGAATAAATGTTTTCCCAGCTTCCTTAAAGAGTCCGGGATAATGCTATTAAAATACACTGACGTATTTTCCTTGAAAGAAAGACGTTTCTATTTTTGCGCAGCTCTTTGGCCGAGCTTGTTTTCAAATTTTCATATCATAGACCATTATATAATTCTGCATCACCATATCTCCCCTACGGCATGGCAGGTAAAGGATAGACCGTGTGGAATTGCAAATTATACCTACCTGACAGTGTTTCGTAAAGGAGGAAGATGAGTGGAAATCCAAGCAACTACAGCAGACGCATACCGGCTTTTCCATGAAGGAATTCTTGCCCTGGCTCGGGCTGAACGGGAAGGAATCCGGGTGGATGTAGAATATTGTGAACGAAAAAGGGAACACCTCACCCGGAAGATTGAGTATTTTCAGAAACAACTCGAAGATACTAAACTATACCGACACTGGCAGCATGTGTTCGGAGCAAAAACCAATATCTATAGTAATCAGCAGCTTTCCCACCTGCTTTATAAACGCATGAAACTTGAGCCCATCAAAACCACAGAAAGTGGGCAAGGCGCCACCGATGAAGATGCCCTGAAAAGACTCAATATTCCCGGGATTGACCTGTTATTGAAAATACGGAAACTCTCAAAGGTAAAAGGAACCTACCTGGAGGCGTTCATGCGGGAGCAAACGGATGGATATATGCATCCGTCGTTCAACCTGCATAACGTCAGGACCTACCGCAGCAGCAGCGCCGATCCGAACTTTCAGAACATCCCCAAAAGGGATGAAGAAGCAATGAAGATATGCCGGAGGGCCATTTTACCAAGGCCTGGTCACATGTTGGTAGAAGCAGACTTTTCCGCTCTGGAAGTCAATATATCGGAGTGCTACCACAAAGACCCGGCAATGATGAAGTACCTGCTGGATAAGAAATCGGATATGCACTTAGACATGGCGAAGCAGATATATATGCTTGACGAGATGGATAAGAAAAATCCCGTCCATGCCACCCTACGGCAAGGGGCTAAAAATGGCTTTGTATTCCCTCAATTCTACGGGGATTATTACGGTAACAACGCCTATTCCCTCTGCGAATGGGCAAAGTTACCCACGGGCCGGTGGAAGGACGGACAAGGGCTGGAGCTGCCAGATGGGACTCCTATTTCCACCCACCTTCGTAGCAAAGGAATAAAATCCTTTGACCAATTCACAGAACACATGAAAAAGGTAGAGGATGACTTTTGGAACCGACGCTTCAAGGAGTACGGGAGATGGAGAGATCGCTCTGTCCGGCTATATAGAAAACGTGGATGGCTTCGGATGCATACAGGTTTCGTTTGTTCCGGGATAATGCGGAAGAATGAAATAATGAACTATCCCATCCAGGGTTCCGCCTTTCACTGCTTATTATTCACTTTCATCGAACTGGACAAAATCATGCAGAAAGAAAAATGGACATCGAGAATAATTGGACAAATCCATGACTCTATCCTTTTAGACGCCGATCCGAAGGAAATGTCCCGGATTAAAGAAGCTCTACAAACTATAGTCAAGGAGACCCTCCCAACCACCTGGAAATGGATCATTGTCCCGCTGGAAATTGAGGTGGATGAATACGGGGTGGACAAGCCCTGGATAAAG
>CALFUG010000194.1 GCA_937928455.1 uncultured Clostridia bacterium | reverse complement strand
CACCTCAAGGGGAAGGGTTTCTTTTTTGACTAGACGATTCTCCAAGGTGAGACCGTCGATAGGGACCAGCTGGACCTTCCCTTTTTCCAAATCTTTCTCCAACAGAACGGACAAGACTTTTATGGTTTCTTTCATGATAATAGGACCAATTCCGTCTCCATCGATAAGCCCCACAGAAATAGAATCCATGACGCTAAAATCGATGGAAGGCTCCTGAGACATGGTCTTCAGTCGCTCTTGTTGTTCCTCTATGAGATGTTGAAATGCCGTTAAATATTCTTTCATTAGGGCTCCTTTCTAATATGGTTGGTGTAGCACATATTTACCCCTAGATGCTATTTTTTGAATTACAAATTGATTTTGCCACCCTTACGAATCATGAGTTTTTCTTGATCCGAAAAATTATGAAGCACTTCATAGGTCTTGTTGGCGGTAATATCCTTCACGATGACAGTGGGTTGGTCTAATTGATGGCTCACATTCTCAATCACCAAATGGTTTCCTAATTGAAGTTGTTGGTAATCTTCCGGGTTCATAAATGTAAGCGGCATAATGCCGCTATTAATCAAGTTGGAGCGATGGATTCTGGCAAAGGACTTGGCCAACACTATTTTAACGCCAAGGTAGAGTGGCACCAATGCGGCATGTTCTCTGCTGGAGCCTTGCCCGTAATTCTCCCCGCCAATAATGGCACAACTTTTTGCCTCTTTGCATCTTGCCGGAAAATCGGAATCAATCTTTTCAAAGCAGTAGTTGGATAGATAAGGGATATTGGAACGGTAAGGAAGCAATCTGGAATCGGATGGCATAATATCATCCGTAGTAATATTGTCTCCGGTTTTTAGAGTAACCTTGGCTTCCACTGTTTCTGCCAAGGCTTCATTCCGTGGAAAAGGTTTAATGTTGGGGCCCATTTCCAGAGGATGTGTTTTCCCGTCTTCCCCCGGATAGACAATAAAAGAGTCTTTCGGCTCAAAGTATGCTCCCGGGATGGCGGGGTAGGGTATGTTGGAATCTCGACCATCGGTGAGAACCCCGGTTATGGCAGAAACTGCAGCAGTCTCCGGGCTCACCAGGTATATTAATGCATCGTTAGTGCCACTACGTCCTTTGAAGTTTCGGTTAAAGGTTCGTAAAGAAACAGCCCCGCTTTTCGGAGATTGCCCCATGCCGATACAAGGACCGCAGGCATTTTCGATAATGCGAGCCCCCGCGTCGATGAGGTGAGCTAACGCACCGTTTTCTGCCATTTTTGAAAGAATTCGGCTGGAACCGGGGGAGATCACCAAACTTACATTGTCCGCTACTTTTTTCCCTTTTAATATTGCAGCTACTTTCATCAAGTCCGTGTAGGAGGAGTTGGTGCAACTACCAATGGCAATTTGATCTACTGAGATGGCACCGACTTCTCGAACATCCGCCACGTTGTCCGGGCTGTGAGGCATGGCCACCTGGGGTGGTATGGTGGCTAAATCCAACACCATTTCTTCATGATAGAGTGCATCGGAATCGGCGGAAATGGGACGATAATCCTGGGCTCTGCCTTGGGAAGTTAAGTATGCTTGGGTATTTTCATCGCTGGGAAAGATAGAAGTAGTGGCTCCCAGTTCGGCGCCCATGTTGGTAATGGTGGCACGATCTGTTACTGATAACGAGAGAACGCCTTCCCCGGTGTATTCGATAACCTTTCCCACACCACCCTTCACAGTGAGTTGTTTCAGTACGCGGAGAATAATATCTTTGGCAGAGGACCAAGGCGGAAGACTGTTTTTTAATTCCACCTTTACCACTTGGGGTACTGTGAGAGAGTAGGTTCCCTTGGCCATAGCGGTGGCCACGTCCAATCCACCGGCTCCGATGGCAATCATGCCTAGCCCGCCTCCGGTGGGAGTATGACTATCCGAACCCAGTAGAGTTTTGCCCGGTACTCCGTAATTCTCGATATGGAGTTGATGGCAAATACCATTTCCCGGTTTGCTGTATAACACGCCATGACGGGCCGCTACACTTTGGATGAATGCGTGGTCATCCGCATTCTCAAATCCCGTTTGGAGCGTGTTATGGTCCACATAAGCCACAGATAGCTCCGTTTTAATATGGTCTACATTCATGGCCTCCAATTGGAGATAAACCATGGTGCCGGTAGAATCCTGGGTTAAGGTTTGATCAATTCGGATGGTAATCTCTTCCCCGGGAACCAAATTCCCTTGGACTAAGTGATCTTCCAGTATTTTATAGGTTAATGACTTTCCCATAAGTACCCCCTTTTTCTATTCCAATCTAATTTGTATATTTGTATACAAGTTTACAATGAATGGGACTTTCTGTCAACAAAAAGACAAGGCCTTTTTCAGGCCTTGTCTCACTTTTTACACTTATTACACTTAGCGCTTATAGCTGAGGTCCTGTGAATTTAACGGGTTTACATTTTATCAGTTTTCCGTATCCCTTTTCGCCCAGGAATTTGCCGTCTTTATATACAAGACGTCCTCTGGAATAAGTGGCTACTGGATAACCCTTTACTTTTACACCTTCCCAGATGGTGTGATCTGTTGCACCGTGCATTTCCTTGTTGGTTACGGTGACATTTTTCTTACGATCATATAGAACGATGTCTGCATCCAATCCTACCTGCAAAGAACCCTTTAGATGATCCAGCCCAAAGAGTTTGGAGGGGTTGGTGGCACAGAGTTCAACGGCTCGATTGAAACTGATTCTGCCTTTGTTGGCTTCGGAAAGAATGTATGGATACATGTTTTCAATGCCGGCACAGCCGTTGGGGATGGTGGTGAAATTGCCTTTCTTTCCATCCTTGGTTTTAATGCCCCAGTCCTTTTCTGATTTTTTGAACGGACAGTGGTCGGTGGCCACGGTGGTGATGTCTCCGTTTTTAATGGCTGCCCAAATGGCGTCCTGGGACGCTTTCCCTTTCATGGGAGGGGAGCAAACGAAGTCCCGGGCTCGATTTCTCTTATAGACTTCGCTGGTGAAGTGGAGATATTGGGGGCAGGTTTCCGCAAAGATGGGGTAGCCCTCATCCCTTGCTTGGATAACAGCCTCCACTCCTTGCTTACAAGCTAAATGAACGATATAGAGAGAAGTACCCGCCATTTTTGCCAAGTTAATCGCTCTTACGTCGGCTTCGCCTTCCACTTTTTCATTCTTAGCCATATAGTGCCACCAGGCATCCACTTTGCCTTCATCCAAATACTGTTTTACCAAAACATTGTTTACGTCTCTGTTTTCTGCATGAACGCCAACCAATGCGCCGATTTTTGCTGCCTTTTGCAGAACCTTATAGAAAGAACCGTCATCTACACCGAAATCGTATACCATAAATACCTTGAAGGAAGGAATTCCTGCTTTAACGGCATCTTCCATAGAATTCAAAAGCTTATCCGTTGTGACGTCGCAAACCCCCACATGGAAGGAGTAATCCACCGCCGCATCGGGAGCGGCCAGGGCATCTCTTCGTTGGATGGCATCCAACATCATTTCTCCTTGTCCTTGAAGAACGAAATCGAATACGGTAGTGGTTCCTCCGCAAGCAGCGGAACGTGTTCCAGTGAAGTAGTCATCGGAAGAGATGGTTCCTCCAAAAGGCATAGCCAAATGAGTGTGCCCATCTATGGCTCCCGGCAAGACCATCTTGCCTTTGGCATCCACTACTTCGGTGTTTTTCTCTGGCTTCAAGTTGGCTCCTATGGCAGTAATTTTACCGTTCGTTACGGCCACGTCTGCTTTAAAGGTGCTTTCCGCGGTAACCACGGTTCCGCCTTTAATTAAAAGATCCATTGTTTTGCCTCCTTTTCACTTTGTTTGATGAAAAGGAGCCTTTGAGTCGTCAAAGGCTCCTTCTTTCAACAGAGCTAGTTGATTGTGTCGATAATATTATGCAGTCTGTCGGTCGGTAAGTGCTTCGTGCTCTTCTTCCGATACCTTGGATTTTGTTTCCTTGCTCATTAATATGAGATAGAGGAAGAATCCAATCGCGAAGGATACGATATATCCGTTAGCGGCCAACCAATCCAAGAATCCAGGAGCTCCACTAGCAGGATTGTAAAGGAATACGGTATTTCCCAGAAGTGGAATAATGAAAGCGCCAATCCAGGCAATAACTGCGGCCAGATTCCAACCGCCTTTATACCAGTATCTTCCTTTATCACCGTTGTAAAGGCTGGCGACATCGATTCTCTTTTGTTTGTGTACATAGTAGTCAGCGATGAAGATGGCTGCCACAGGAGCCAAGATGGTTCCATAGTTGTTGAGCCATGTGAATACGTAAGCAGCACCGGAGCCGAAAATCCACCAAGGCTGGAATGCTACGGCAAGAATACAAGCCGCAATTACGCCCTTCTTGTATGTGATGACCGTGGGCTTCAGGTTGGAGAATCCATTGGCAGGCGCTACGATGTTGGCAGCTACGCAGGTAGTGACGGTAGCGGCGGCAACGCCGATGGCACAAATAATAACTACCAGCTTGTTCTCTACATAATAGAATACACCAGTGGGGTCAAACATTGCGGTTCCATAGGCCAATTTAGTGGCCATTGCAAAGTAAGCGCCGATGTAAGCACATAGGAACATGGGGATGGGCATTCCAATAAACTGACCCCAGAATTGACTCTTTTGAGATTTGGCATATCGAGAAAAGTCCGGAATGTTCAAAGCGATGGTAGCCCAGAAAGCAATGTTTCCGGTCAGTCCGGCCATGTAGATGTACCAGAACCCACCCAATGAATTGATAAGCGCATCATCCTGACCTTGGGCCATAACATCTCCAAAGGCGAAGCCGGCAGCATTTGCAGTCATAATGGACCAAACAAACAGAGCCAAAATAACGATAACAAGCAAAGGACCGCCGATGGACTGAACCACTTTAATTCCTTCAGAACCGGCATAAGCTACCCAGCCGATAAATACCATGAAAATGAAGAATCCAATGAATTGGCCAACAGACACGGCAGGGTTTCCGGGAAGTGCCATGGACCAGGAAGGATCCATGAATTTCGGTGCAAATACACCAATGATAGCAGCAATAGATCCACCGCCTACCCAAGCCTGCACTGCAGTCCAACCGCAGGCAACCAATCCTCTCAAGGTAGCGGGGATATGTGCACCGGTGGCTCCGAATGTGAGTCGGGAGAATACCGGGAAGGGGATGCCGTATTTGGTACCGGCATGGGAGTTCATTTGAATAGGAATAAGTACGATTAAGTTACCCAAAGCTACGTTTATAACCGATAGCCAAGGGGATACGCCCATCCCGATCAAGGCTGCTGCCAGGGAAAGGGAAGGGATACAGATGGATAGTCCAATCCAGAGAGCGGTAACGTTGTACGTTGTCCAGGTTCTCTGGGATACAGAAGTGGGAGACAAGTCTTCGTTGTAATACTTGGAAGTCAATAGCTCCGCACGTGCCGCATCGGTTAATTCATACAAACCGTTGCGTTCCAGTTGTGTGTACTGTGACATTTAAACACCTCCATAAAAAATAGTAGTAATGGATTATTACAAGAAGTATTTTAGCATATTTCAGAAATTTATGATAGCTTTTTTAGCCTAAATGGAACAAAGTGGTAGAAAAGTCCAAGAAAGAAAAAAGGAAAAAATAAGAAAGGGAATTCTCCTCTGGAAAACCCCCTAACATGAAGCAAATTTGTTTAATAAAGTAGCAAGTTTGTTCGAACCCGATATTTGTCACTAGTACTTGATAGATTTTACAATTTCTCTCTTTCCGCCGGGGAATGGGGATTCATTCCCTCCATGAGCATTTGAATTAATTGGTCTTCTCCCCAGGTTTCGGTATCCGACACTTGGGGCAACAGAAGATTCCATTGATTGAGCTGTCCTTGGACCTTTAGTGTGATGAATTGATTGATGGCACCCATTACGATGGTGGTAGCCAGCGAAAGGTTTTCCGTGTAAATTTCTTGGGCGGCTTGCCCCTGCTTTAGCACATCTGCCATAATTTGATATTGAAGGTCTATAATGTTTTGCAAAACTTGCTTGATTTCTTCGGCCTTGGTGCCGGAGGGCATGGAAATTTGTTGGGCTAAATCCGGCAAGTTGGAACCATACTTTTCCATTAGGCGCATGTGTTTGGAGAGGTAAGCCTTCATTTGCAGATAGCAACCCTTTTCTTTCATCACGTCTTTTCGAATCTCTTGAAAATCCTTGGCGATGATTTGAGAAAGGGCCAGCAGAAGAATTTCCTCCTTGCTTTGAAAGTATTCGTAGACAGTCCCCTTTCCGATACCCGCTTTCATGGAAATATCAATAATCTTTGTGTTGAGATACCCTTTTTCCATAAAAAGCGCCAATGCGGAATAGAGGATTCTCTCTTTCTTCGAGTTTTTATTCATTTTGATCCTCCAATGCCCATTTTTCTTCCAGGGAATCCAAATGAACGTTTTTCAAATGACGCTTTTCCAACCGGAGACTCTTTCGATTGTCGATGGCTCCATATAATACGGGAGTTAGAATCAAAGTCACCAGGGTGGAGGTAATGAGTCCCCCTATAATAGAGATGGCCATCGGGGCCATGACCTCGGCTCCCTCGCCAATGCCCAATGCCATGGGAATCATGCCCACTACCGTGGTGGTGGTGGTCATAAGAATGGGCCGCAATCTTGTTTTTCCGGCTTCAATCAAAGCCGCATCCCGGCTCATCAGCTCCCGGTTTCGATTAATGAATTCAACCAGTAGGATGGAGTTATTCACCACAATACCTACCAGCAGAATCATCCCCAGAAAAGATACCAGTGATAAGGCAGCACCGGTAAAGAATAAAGCCAGGAAGGAACCGGTCATGGCAAAGGGGATGCTCATGGCCACTACGAAAGGCATGAGCAGGGACTCAAATTGAGCGGCCAAAATCAGATAGACCAAAAGAACAGCAATAACCAGCGCTTTGAATAACTGGGTAAAAGCGTCTACCATCTCCGCCTCGTTTCCTCCGGTGTCAATGGTATAACCATAGGGAAGGGGGTAACTGTCCATGATGTCATGAACCTGACCGGATACTTTCCCCAAGTCAGACCCTTCGATGTCAATATTTAAGGTGACATATCGCTCTTGGTCTAAACGATTGATGGAATTGGGAGAATTATCGTACTCAAAAGTGGCGATTTGACCCACCGGAACAGAAAGCCCGGCGCTTCCCGGAATAGATATTTGCTTCAAGTTTTCCAGTGATAAGCTGTAATGAGAAGGAAGGTTTAAGGTGACATCCCGCTCTTTTCCATCCACTTTTAAGGTGGTGGCCACGGTGCCGGATAGGGCGCTCTGAAGACCATTTGCCAATTGATAAGCGGTGACCCCGTAATAGGAAGCGGCTTTTCGATCCAGGGTTATCCGGAGTTCCGGTGTCCCTTCTTCCAGGTCCAAGGTGGCTTCAGCCACCTTATCCAGTGGTTGGATTTGCTGAATCAAATCATTTCCCACATCCTCAAGGGTTTCTAAATCAGGGCCCTTTATCATGAGGCTCATATCCACACCGCCTCCCATCATGTCGCTGAATGTGGAAACCGGGGTGGCTTCAATTTCAGCACCCACTACGGACGCGAAGGCCCGGTCCACATCTCTGGCAATCTCTTCGGTGGTACGTTTTCTGGAAAATTGATTTACCAGTACCACTGAAAGGGAATCCGCACCGCCTTGCCCGAAAGTGGAAGTGGCATTTCCGCCGATGTTTACGGTGAGGTGCTCTGTTTCAGGAAGGGCTAATATGTATTCTTCCAATTGGGAAACAATGGTATCCCGTTGTTCTAAAGTGGTGCCATAGGGAGTTTCTACTTCCACGTTGAAAACCCCTTCGTCAGCAGCGGGCAGCAGCTCGGTACCCACTACTAAAATTAATCCCAGGGATAGTATGAAAGAACCGAAGCAGGCTAAAATCACCCGTTTTTTTCTTTGTAAAGCCACCTTCATTATGGTCTCATACCAACCTGTCAGAGATTGTATTCCCCGGTTGAACTTGTGCACGTGCTTGAATTTATAGCGCTTGTCGCCAAACCGCACATATTCCGTGCTGATGCCCCGGGTTAAGAGTTTGGAGCAGAGCATGGGGACTACCGTGACAGAGACTATCAGTGAAGCAGCCAGTGCGATTACGATGGTGATGCAGAAATCTCGAAAAAGCAAACCGGCCAACCCATCGCTGAGGGCAATGGGCAGGAATACCAACATGGTAGTAAGGGAGGAAGCGACTACAGCTAATAGCACTTCTTTGCTTCCCCGGAAAGAAGCTTCCCGAGGATCCGAAGTGGTTTGCCGGATTCGAAAAATATTTTCCAGTACAACAATGGAGTTGTCTACCAGCATGCCCACCGCAATGGTCAGGGAGCATAGTGTGAACAAATTCAGGGTAATCCCCTGCCAGTTCATAATGGCGAAGGTGGCCAAAATGGAGGTGGGGATAGAGAGAGCGATTACCATAGTACTTCGAATATTTAAGAGAAATAAGAATACCACGAAGATGGCCAGTATGGCACCGGCAATAGCGGCTTGTCCCACCCATTGCAGAGAACCTTTGATAAAGTCGGCTTGGTCAAACCCCACATTAAATTCCAACTCCGGATGTTCTTTTTCCAAGTTCTTCATCAACTCATGCACCCGGTCTGAAACTTCTACGGTATTGGCATCGGACTGTTTGGTGACCATGATTCCAATGGCGGTTTGACCATCGATTCTGGTGATAGAGTCGGAATCCTTGTATCCCTCGGTTATGGTGGCCAGATCTCCAAGATGAAGGACGCTCCGATCCGGTAACACCAAAGGAAATTCCTTGATGTCATCCACGGATTGGAATTCACCCACGGTTCGAACGATAACCTCCCGACTTCCTTTGGTCATATCACCGCTGGGCATGTTGATGTTTTCGGAGGCGAGAAGTTGGGATAACAAGGCCAGACTTAAACCATAGTTGGAAAGTTTTTCCGGGTCCACTTCCAGGTTGATTTCTTCCGTGATGCCCCCGGTAACTTCCACAGAAGCTACCCCACCCAGTCGTTCAAATTGAGACAGAATGGTATCATCCACGGTGCGATACAATTCTTCTAGGGGCATGTCCCCGGATACATATACTTGGGATATTGGGAGGGCATTCATATCCAGCTTCAGCACCATAGGATCTCCTGCTGTGTCGGGCAGATAGTCTTCTACCAATGCTATTTTTTCCCGCATGTTCAGTGTGGCAAAATTCATGTCTTGGCGCATTTCAAATTGTACGGCTACAATGGACTGGCCTTGCAAGGTGATGGAGTACATGGCATCCAATCCCTCCACGGAGGCCAAGGCGGTTTCCAAGGGTTTTGTTACCAGAGATTCTACTTCTTGAGGGGCGGCATTTTCATAGGTGCAGAGTACCAATGCCATAGGCAACTCAATCTTTGGCATCAAGTCCCGAGGCATGGAAAAGAAGGAAAACACCCCCAAAACCACCACCATTAACATGAGCATGATGGTAGCAACCGGTCTTTTAATGGACATACTTGAAAGGTTCATGGCCTATTCCTCCTCCGCCACCATTACCGGTGTTCCTTCTTCAATATAAGGTTGACCGGAGATAACCACGACCTCACCAGGCTCCAGGCCTTTGGTAATTTCCACCATGGTTCCGTTATCCATACCCACTTCTACCAGATGAAAGGTAGGGTATCCCTCTGGGTCTAAAGAAATCACCCAGGTTTGTCCCTCTTTAATATAGGGAGCATCGGAAGGCACCAGCAGCACCTGATCTTTTTCCTGAGAGCGGATGCGCACCTCGGCAAACATGCCGGCCTTCAAATCTCCGGATTCGTTGGGAATGGTAATGGTTACCGGATAAGTGAGGGTTCCCGCTCCAGGGGCAGGAGAAACCGCCTGAATCATTCCCGGATAAGCCTGGTCTCCCATACCCGTTACATAGAGTTCTACATCCTGCCCGGGAGTTAGGTCATTGATCAGGTATTCGCTGACTCCGGCCTCCATTTTTAAAGAGGTTATGTCAGCAATGGAAGCCGCCACTTGACCGGAAGGTGCTTGATTCCCTACCGAAACATTCAGAGATGTTACATATCCATTAAATGGTGCAGTGGGACGGCAGTTTTCATAGGCTTCTTTTGTTTGGGTAAAGGCGGCACTTGCGGCCGCATATTGGCTTTGGGCGTTTTCATAATCCGCACGGGAAGCCGCCCCCTCTCGATATAAGATGGATAGTGCCTCATATGCCGTTTTGGCGGCTTGGTAGGCAGAAGATGCCTGCCGATAGGAGGCCTGTATCTGGGTGCTATCGATTTCAAAAAGAAGAGTGCCGGCGGTTACAAATTCTCCCAGAGTTACGTGAACAGCTGTAACTTGGCCTTGTGCCATGGGAATAATTACCGCTTCCTGCACCGGTTGGATACGGCCGGTGATAGGCGCCGTAGTATGGATGGTCCCCATTTCCGACAGGGCAGTATGCACGTGAACCGGTATATCTTTGGGTTCATCCGGCTGGATAATGGCGGATAGTATGCGATATCCTGTCAGGAGTATGGCTACTGCAATGATTAGAATTACAATTTTCTTTCCCTTGGACATTTGAGAATACTTCTTCCTGAGGCCGATGGTTTCTTCTTTCATTCCGGGTTTCCTTTCAAGTAGGGTTGTGTTTGGGTCGCAACGAGCTATCGCCGACCGACGGGTCGGCAAAAGAATACTACCACATACCGACCCACGGGCCAATAAGTGGGGGGGATTTTTTTGGATGACAGCCTCCTAAGGTGTAAGGAATAATTAAAGTGCTCAAAAAGTAAGGAAACATGATGAGAGGGAAGGATAAAAACATGGCAACCGGGGAATACATGGCAGCCGAGGAATGTTCCAAAAACGTGCTAGAGATACTTGACTTATTGGAAGAAAGATATCCGGACGCTGCTTGTGCTTTGGATCATCAGAACCCGTTTCAGTTGCTAGTGGCTACTGTCTTATCGGCGCAGACCACGGATAAAAGTGTGAACCGGGTAACTTGCAGACTGTTTGAAGCATACCCCACCCCTAAGGAACTAGCGGGAGGGAACCCGGAAGAGGTGGAAAATATTATCCGGACCATAGGGATGTACCGTACTAAAGCCAGGAATATTATAAGTCTTTCTCGAGAGTTGGTGATCCGGTATCAAGGGAAAGTCCCCGGGGTTTATGAAGAATTGATTTCGTTGCCGGGAGTGGGTCGGAAGACTGCAAATGTAGTATTATCTGTGGCCTTTGGTGAACAACGAATTGCGGTGGATACCCATGTTTTTCGAGTAGCCAACCGTATTGGCTTGGCTCAAGCCAAGGATGTGTTAACCACGGAAATCCAATTGATGGAAATAGTACCTCGGGAAAGATGGAGTCGAACTCACCATAGCCTGATTTTTCACGGAAGAGACTTATGCGAAGCCAGAAACCCGCAGTGTCAACTATGCCCCATATCAAAGTATTGTCAATATCATTTATCAAAAGAAGGGAAAAATAAATGACGCATCGAAGTTTTGAGGAGCTGTTCTCCCAAATGGATGGAGCAGTAAAAAAGAAAGTGGTATTGGCGGCTGCCCAGGACCCCCATGCTTTGGAAGCCGTGCTGAAGGCGGCTGCAGAAGGTTTCATCGAATACGTCTTGGTGGGAGATCCGCAAGCTACGGAAAAGGTGGCTTTCGACCTAGGGTATGAAATATCTTCTGAAATGGTGGTGAAAGCAGAGGACCCTCTTCAAGCGGCGATCTTGTCCGTGGACCTTGTACGAAATGGAGAAGGGGACTTTTTGATGAAGGGAAAGATGGAAACCGCTACATTGTTAAAGCAAGTAGTGGATAAGGAGCGAGGGATTGGCACCGGAAGACTTATGTCCCATTTGGCCATCATAGACTCTCCCAACTACCACAAACTTTTGGCTGTTTCCGATGGTGGAATGATCCTATATCCGGACATTCATCAGAAGGTAGGGATCCTTGAAAATGCTCTTCAATTTTTCCGAAGCCTGGGTTACGAGAAACCCAAGATTGGTGTGATGGCTGCCGTAGAAACAGTGAATCCCAAAATGCAGGAAACCTTAGACGGGGAACTGCTAAAGAAGATGGCGATGGAAGGTAAGTGGGGAAATTGTATTGTGGAAGGTCCTATTTCTTTTGATTTGGCAGTTAGCAGAGAAGCTGCTGAGATTAAAGGGTTTTTCAGTCCGGTGGCGGGAGATGTGGATTTGATGTTGATGCCCAGCATTGCGGCAGGCAATCTAACGGTAAAAGCTCTGGCTACCTTGGGAGGTGCCAAAATGGCAGGGTGTGTGCTGGGTGCGAAGGCGCCCATCGTGGTTCCCTCTAGAGGCTCTTCTTTGGAAGAAAAGTATATTTCTTTGTTGTTAAGCGCAGCATTTGCATAAATCAGGACAGAGGAAGGAGATAAAGATGAAGGTATTATGGACAGGAAATGAGGCGGTGGCTCGCGGGGCCTATGAAGCAGGTGCGGTATATGCTTCTGCTTATCCCGGCACCCCCAGCACAGAAATACTGGAAAATTTGGCCACTTACCCGGAGATTTTATCGGAGTGGGCGCCTAACGAGAAGGTGGCCTTGGAGGCAGTAATCGGGGCTTCCTTTGCAGGAGGGCGAGCTATGGCTTCCATGAAACATGTGGGGCTAAATGTGGCGGCGGACCCGTTATTTACCTTCGCATATACTGGAGTCAATGGAGGTGCGGTAATTATTTCTGCCGATGAACCGGGGCAGCATAGTGCCCAAAATGAACAGGACAACCGGAATTATGCCAAGGCGGCCAAACTCCCCATGATGGAAGCTTCGGATAGCCAGGAATGCCTGGACATGGTGAAGGAAGCTTTTGAACTGAGCGAAGAATTTGATGTTCCCGTATTGTTTCGTATGACTACTCGTCTCTGTCATGGAAAGTCGGTGGTAACACCGGGAGAAAGACGGGAAGTGGGAATCAAGTCTTTTTCCAAAAATCCTGCGAAGTACGTTATGGTGCCGGGAAACGCAAAGGTACGTCGCGTGGACCTGGAAGACAGGTTGAGCCGTCTCAAGGAGTACTCGGAGAGTTGTCCTTGGAACCGAACAGAATATCACGACTCTAAATCGGGGGTGATTGCTTCCGGCCCTAGTTATCAGTATGCCAAGGAAGTGTGGGGGGACAGGGTATCCTATTTGAAATTGGGCTTTACCAATCCGCTTCCCGACGATTTAATCCGTGATTTTTGCAGCCAGATGGAAACAATTTATATTGTAGAAGAAAATGATCCTTATCTGGAGGAACGAGTGCGGATGCTGGGGTTTGAATGCCGTGGTAAAGATTTGTTTCCTAGGATGGGGGAAATGACACCGGACGTGATTCGAAAAGCCTTGTATGGAGAAAGTCTACCAAGCCTGGAATATGACAATTCAACGGTGGTTGGCAGACCGCCCACACTATGTGCCGGTTGTCCCCATCGTGGATTTTTCTATCAGTTGGGGAAGAAAAAGAATGTGATGATTTCCGGAGATATCGGCTGTTATACACTGGGTTTCGCCAAACCGTATAATGCCATGGATTCCACAGTTTGCATGGGTGCCAGTTTCAGCATGGGCCACGGCGCACAGCAAGTATTTCGAAAAACCGACACCGGTACTCGGGTGGTGTCCGTCTTAGGGGACTCCACCTTCTTTCACACAGGAATCAATTCTCTCATGACGGTGGTATATAATCAATCTAACACGGTAAATGTGATTTTGGATAATCGTATTACCGCCATGACGGGTCATCAGGAAAATCCCGGCAGTGGTAAAAACGTCAAGGGGGAGCCGGCGCCCATAATGGACATGGAAGCCATTGTGAAAGCCTTGGGAATAAAACATGTTCGCACCATAGATCCCAATAATTTGGAAGAGGTGAGCCAGACCTTGGATGAATTTCTGGCGCTGGAGGAGCCTTCCGTTATTATCACCAGGTGGCCTTGTGCATTGAAAAAACTTTCCCAACAGGACCTGGAGGAATTCGAAGGAGCCTTTACCCAGAGGAATGTCATTGATGAATCATTGTGTATCGGGTGCAAAAAGTGTATTCGTTGTGGATGCCCTGCTTTGATTTTTAATAAAGAGAAGCGGAAAACCAGCATTGATCCATTACAGTGTGTAGGATGCGATGTGTGTACGCAACTTTGTCCCACCGGGGCCATACAGAAGGGGGAGTTATAAAATGACGAAAAATATCTTGTTGGCTGGAGTAGGAGGCCAGGGAACCATTTTGGCGGGAAAGCTGCTAACTCAAGGATTGTTGGAAGCGGGATACGATGTAAAAATGAGTGAGATTTTGGGCATGAGCCAACGTGGTGGAGATGTGGCATCCCAGGTGAGGTTTGGTGACAAAGTGGATTCTCCAGTGATTGAAAAAGGGGGTGCAGACATTATTGTAGCCTTTGAAAAGATGGAAGCCTTGAGAGTGCTTTCCTTTCTGAAGCCGGGAGGCCGGGTGGTGGTCAATGACTACCAAATGCCCTCTATGCCCATATTAATGGGAGATTTTGACTATCCTACAGAGGCCATAGAAGAGATTAGGAAGCATGCGGACACCAAAGTAGTGCCAGCCTCTGAGATGGCAGAAAAATTGGGGAATGGAAAGGTAATGAACATTGTTCTGTTAGGTACCATTATTAAATCCATGGGCCTGGAGAATATTGACTGGGATCGAATTGTGAAAGAGAACGTGAAGCCAGCCTTTGTGGAAATTAATATGAAAGCTTTGAAATCCGGCATGGATGCGGTGGGGTGAAAGTATGAGCATTCGAATTCTAGTCATTAACCCTGGGAACACTTCTACCAAAATTGCGGTGTACCAAGAAGAAGAAAAAATATTTGATTTTACCATCGACCATAGCAAAGAAGATTTGTCTTCTTTTACACATATTTTAGAACAAAAGGAGCATCGCATCAACTTGGTGAAGGCCGCTTTGGAAAAGGCGGGATTTTCTCTGGATGACGTGGATGTGGTAATCGGTCGAGGCGGAATAGGGAAACCCATTGAAGGTGGCGTGTATCGCATCGATGAAACCATGCTGGAGGATGTGGGAAGCGGAAGGAACGGGGAGCATGCCGCCAATCTGGGGCCATTTATCGCCAAAGAGTTGGCGGATTCTGTGAGAATCCCATCCTTTGTGATGGATCCGGTTTCCGTGGACGAAATGGAGCCGGTAGCACGACTGTCCGGGTTAAAAGAGCTTCCTAGGAAGAGCCTGATTCATGCACTAAACAGTCGGGCCATCGCTCGAAATTACGCGGCAAGCATCGGGAAATCCTACGAGGATCTTCGGTTGGTAGTGGCCCATTTGGGTTCTGGCATATCGGTTACTCCTCATTTGGGCGGAAGGATGGTGGACTGCAATAATCCCTTGGAGGGGGGGCCAATGTGTCCCGATCGGGCCGGTTCTCTTCCCGCGAAAAGTTTGGTTGAATTATGTTACTCCGGGGCCTATGACAGCGCTGCCGACTTAGTACGAAAAATGAATCGAGAGGGAGGCCTGTTCGATCATTTGGGCACCAAAGATCTTCGGGAGGCGGAAGATATGGCCAAGTCGGGGAACCGATATGCCCAATTGGTTTTAGATGCTATGGCGTATCAAATTTCAAAGGAAATCGGTGCTATGGCCACTGTACTGAAAGGGGATGTGGATGCCATCTTGATTACCGGAGGGATGGCCTACTCCTCCCGATTGGTGGAGGACATCACTTCCCGAGTAAAGTTTATTGCCCCGGTGATTATAAGGCCGGGTGAAAACGAGTTAGAAGCTTTGGCCATGGGTGCATTGAAGGCCATGCGAGGAGAACTCCCGGTGAAAGCGTATATTAATGCCGGCAGGTGACAATCCGCACAGGCATGATAGATGCTTTGAAAGGTAGTAAATGAAAAAGCCCCTTGCCTTATGGAAGCAGGAGGGCTTTTGTTATGGGTCTTACTACGTGATGATTGATGCAGGTAAGGTTACAAAGATTCTTTCCCGCAACACTTCTTGTATTTTTTCCCGGACCCGCAAGGACAGGGATCATTTCGTCCCGGTTGCTTTTCTTTCACCACCGTTCTTGATCGACGATAGTCATGGAATATCTGAAGCTTTTCTTCTTCCGTGAAAATACTGTCCCATTCCGGCAAGGAATATAGATGCTCCGCCTCGGCCTTCATCATATTGAAGTAGAGTTTTTCCAAATCCGCATCTAATTTTATACGAGAATCTTCTGTCACATCTTCCAGGGAAAAGGGATGGCGAAGAGAGCCCTGAATCCCATCCAGAAATCCCATCAATAACTCGGGCTGGGTGTCAAAAAGCGAAACCCATTCCCGAAAAATTCCCTCCATGGGCTGGTTGGGTGTTTTCAACAGGTGGGTGTAGGCCTTTATTTCCGTATCGGAGTATGCGTTCCAGAAATCTTCAAAACTCTGGTCTGTTTGTTGTTCCAGCATGGACTGCCAACTTTCGTAAAGATTCATATCTACTTCCTCCTATTCCTTCCATTCCCCGAGATATTTGGTTTCAATGATGTCCATCACATCTCCCCAAATGGCGCTGGCAGTAGGAAGAGGGCCGGCACCTTTTCCGTAAAACATCAGCTCTCCCACCGCATTGCCTGTAAGATAAATGGCATTGAATTCCTGGTGAACGCCACAAAGAGGGTGGGTTAAGGGAAGTTTCATGGGGGCCACCTCACATCGAACTTCACCATTTTCCAAAGCGGCCTTTGCAATGAGTTTCATGCCCATTCCTTCTTGCTTTGCTTTCTCCAAATCTTCCGGTGTAATAGAAGTGATTCCCGTTGTGGGGATGTTGTCGGGAGAAATATATTTTCCAAAGGCTAACATGGTTAAAATCGTCAGTTTGTTGGCAGCATCGATTCCTTCTACATCCGCGGTGGGATCGGCTTCGGCAAATCCCAACTCCTGGGCCTTCTTCAATGATTCCTGATAGGACATTCCCTGCTGGGACATTTGGCTTAGGATATAGTTGGTGGTGCCGTTGACAATCCCTAGAACCTCCTGGAAGCGATTGGCACGCAACACGGATGACATAGGCTTTAGGATGGGGATTCCCCCGCCCACGCTAGCTTCAAAACCAAGGGTGACGCCATGATTTTTCGCAGTCTCCATCAGAGCGGGAAAGTTTGCCGCCACCGCGGCTTTGTTGGCGGTTACTACTGATTTTCCTTCCGATAGGGCACGATTCATATAGGTGGAAGCCGGCTCCACTCCCCCAAGAAGTTCGATTACAATGGAGATGGAAGGATCTTGGAAAATTTCCTCCGGGTCTTGGGTGAACTTTTGGGGGTCCACCTGAATTCCGCGGTCCCGGGTAGTATCTTTTTCCAGAATTCGGGTTATCTCCACCTTGGCATTCAATGATTTTTCGATGGTATCTCGATTCATTTCCAAGAGACGGTACGTTCCTGTCCCGATGTTTCCTAGGCCCAGAAGGCCAATATTGAAGGTTTTCATAGGGTGCTCCTTTGCTGCATGGTTTATCATAATATGGAAAGTATTATATACCAGAATATTTGAATTGTCATGACTATCCCTCATTGTTTGAATATTAAGAATGAAGGGAAGCATCTTTTATTTTAATACAGAAACGATATAATGGGATGAGACGTACTGGGAAAAACAGGAGGTAAATGAATCATGGCATTGCATGTTGTATTGGTGGAGCCGGAAATTCCGCCGAACACAGGGAATATCGCCCGAACTTGCGCAGCAACGGGCACCGTGCTACATCTGGTGGAGCCGCTTGGATTTTCCATAGATGACCGCAGTCTGAAGAGAGCGGGGTTGGATTATTGGCC
>CALFUG010000193.1 GCA_937928455.1 uncultured Clostridia bacterium | reverse complement strand
CCTCGGGGCATCAGGTCCACGTTTCGCACGGTGGAGCCGGTGGTAGTAAACCCGGCAACGGACTCAAAAAAAGCATCGATGGGATGGGCCAGGTCTGCGGAAAGCCAATAGGGCAGAGCGCCAAAAATAGAAGCTACAATCCAGGACATGGCCACCACAAAGTAGCCGTCTCTTAATAGAAGATTGCCGCTTGTTTTCTTAAAATACAGCATTCCGGCTCCGCCTAAGGTCAGGCTGATTAGTGCGGATTGCAACAGGGCTTTTTGCACCCAAAAGGAATCGTTTTTAAGCGCCACCAGCCAGGAAGGGACCATGGAAATCCCCACAATGAATACGATGACAGATATAATTTTCAGTATGACTTTCCAGTTTAACATAGGAAGCTCCTAACGATCCCGATTCCAAAATCTGGGGGTGAATAGCATGAACAGGGTGAACAGTTCCAGCCTACCGGCCAACATTAAAAACCCGAGGAAAACTTTGATAGGATTGGAAAAAATACTGTAGTTCATCACAGGACCTACTCCGGAGAATCCCGGTCCAATATTTCCCACACAAGCCAACGCGGCGGTGAAGGAGGTGACCAAATCATGGCCATCTGCGCTGACGATTAAGCCGCTCACCAGTACCGTCGTGATATAGAGAAGGGAAAAGGATGCGACGGAAGTAATCACGTCTCCAGAAATACTTTTTTCCCCTAGCCGAACGGTGCACACCGCATTGGGATGAAGCCGTGTGATGATTCCTCTTCGAATAAAGCGGATGACGATAAGAGCCCGAATGGCCTTTATTCCTCCGCCGGTGGATCCGGAACAACCACCTATCAACATCAATCCAAATAAAAGGGCCTTGGAAAAGGTAGGCCAAAGATCATAGTTGGTTGTAGCATACCCGGTGGTGGTTATAATGGAGGCCACCTGGAAAGCGGATTCTCGTAGGGCGATGCCGTGGGAAAAATAACCCATGCGGAATAAATCCAATGATATCAACAGGGTACAGCTGACAATGACAATCATGTAGAATTTGAATTCCGTATCCTTGAGAAAACCATCCAACCCTTTCTTCATGGAGGCATAGTACAAGGTAAAATTCAAAGCGCTCATCACCATGAAAAGAGTCACCACCAATGTAACATAGGTGCTTTGGAAATGGCCTAGGCTGTCATTATAGTTGGAAAACCCACCGGTGGCTACTGTGCCAAAGGTGTGAATCAATGCATCAAACCAGGATAACCCTCCTAATTTCAGCAACAAGGTCTCTGACAGGGTAAGGATCATGTATATGAGAAATAATATTCGACTTTGTCCCTTGAATTTGGGATTGATTTTATCGTAAATGGGGCCAGGGGTCTCTGCCCGCATGATGTTATATCCACCTATGTTTAAATGGGGCATCAGGGCGATGGCAAAAATGACGATACCCAATCCCCCCAACCAATGGGTGAAGGAACGCCAAAAAAGAATACTATAGGGTAATGCTTCAATATCCGTTAATATAGAGGCGCCTGTGGTGCTGAATCCGGAGGCCATCTCAAAAAAGGCATCGGCAAAATTCATGTGTGTGCCCAAGAAGAAAGGGATGGAGCCAATGAAAGTAATCAGAATCCAAACCAAGGCCACAACAAGAAAACCGTCTCGAATGCGAATGGCTTTCGTAGACGGGGGGACACCAATAATGAGAAGTAAGCCAAGGATTACTGCGGGGATGGCGGTCAAGTAAAAAGCCGAATACAGCTCTTCTTCTCCGTAAATCCAAGCCACTAGGATAGGAATACTTGTGGCAGCCCCAGTAATAAGTAGCACCTTTCCCAGCATTTGTAAGATGGTGTAGTGATTGAATCCCATAATCGTAACCTACCCGAAGATTCCGAGATGTGTGGTGCTTCGCATGAGTTTTTCCAGGGTGGATAATTCCGAAAGCAAGCACATGATGAGGACCCGATCTCCCTCAATAATTTTGGTTTCACCATTGGGGATGATGATATTGGTTCCCCGGTGAATGGCCGCTATGATAGTGCCGTCCGGCAGATTCAACTCCTTTAATGGGGTATCCAGAATCGCCATGTGGTGACCGGCGATGATTTCCATAATTTCAGCCTGTCCCTGTATGAGTTGACTGGAAAGAATTCGTTTGCTGCCTTGGACGAATCGAAGAATATTGCTGGCTGTGATGTTCAGCGGATTCAATACCATATCCACACCCATTTTTTCAATAAGTCCGGAATAGCTTTCCCGGGAAATCTTGGCAATGACATCTTCAATTCCCCGTTGTTTTGCCATGAGAGCCAATAATAGATTTTCTTCGTCATAGCCGGTAGTGGTGACAAAAGCATCCATTTCGTCTAAGTTCTCCGACTCCAGAAGGCCCATGTCTGTTCCATCCCCATGAAGAACCATCACGTCATCCAAATGGGTGGCCAAATAATGGCACCGTTCCTTGGACACTTCCACAATCTTGACGGCAATTCCAAACTCCGACAATTTCTGGGCTAGATAGAGACCGGTTTTTCCTCCCCCAATAATCATGACCCGCTGAAGATCTGTATACTTTCCTTTCAGATGAACCTTGGAATCCAGTTCCATAATGGGTGTTTTCTCTCCCACTACATATAGGAAGTCTTCCTCTTGGATGACGGCATCCCCGTGGGGAATGATGACCTTGCCGTTTCGGGAGATTCCAATTACCAACATATTTTTTAGATGACGATTCATATTTACCATCTGCACCCCAATTAAAGAGGGCATTTTGTAAGCGGCCATTTCGATGATGGCAATTTTCCCGCTGGTGAAAATCCCATTACTCAAGGTATATTTCTCTACCAGGTATTTGTAGATTTCCAAGCTAATGGCAAGATCTGGATTGACAATGCTATCAATATGAAAGGAGTCTTTGATGAAATCGAATTGATTCATGTGTTCCGGGCCACGAACTCGGGCAATGACCATGGGACATCCCATTTTCTTGGCGATGGAGGCAATGATAATGTTTTTTTCATCCTTATCTGTGGTGGCCAATAGATAATCATAGGAAGAAATTTTAATGTCTTCCAGCACCGACTTTTGTTTGGCATTGGCATTCACTGTCATGATGTCCATTTGGGATGAAAGTTTGGCTAGGATTTCTTCATCTTTATCGATTACGGTGACGGAGTGGTCTCCTCCCAACAGAGCTTCGGCCACTTTCATTCCCAGCTTACCGGCACCGGCGATGGCTATTTTCATGGGTCCTCCTTGTGTAGAAAAAGGTTTTGCTTGTATTCTATCACGTATTATAGCACAAACAAGATGTGTTTGAAATAAACCGTGAAATGAGGTAAAATATAACCTATGAAAATTAAACGAATCATCGGAGGAGAGCTCCAATCCAATGGATATATTATCTATCAAAAGGAGGGCGGCTCTTGTTTCATTATCGATCCGGGATATACCCCGGAAAAGTTCATCAAACAGCTGAAAGACAGCCGTCTCAAATTGAAAGGGGTTCTGTTGACCCATCATCATTATGACCATGTGGGCGGTGCGGCTAAAATCAGGGCTATAATGGATTGCCCTATTTATATGCACCGGGAAGACTGCGACTTTTATAAAGGGGACATTGATGTGATGTTGGAAGATGGAGATCGATTGGATTTAGACGGGGAAAACATGGTCATCCTTCATACACCAGGCCATAGTCCGGGAGGAATTGCCATTTATTCGGAAAAAAGCAAGGTGGCTTTTACGGGAGACACCTTATTTAATGTAGATTTGGGAAGAACGGATCTGAGAGGCGGTAGTGACAAACAGTTGGCTCAGACCTGCCGTAAGGTGTTTCAGTTATGGTCCAATGAAATTGAAATATATCCGGGGCATGGGGATTCCTGCAACATGAAATTTGTCCGACGATTTAATAAAGAATATTTGGATTTGGTTTCTTCGTGAGGTGAAGTGGAAAGCATGGGAATTAGCTAAAAATCCACAAATGAGAGAGAGGGGTCCGCGTATGATACCCATCAAGTTGGTGGCATTGGATCTGGATGGTACTACTTTAAATAGTCAGGGGAAGTTGTCCTCGGAGATGAAAGCAACCTTGGAGGAGGCTATCTCCAAGGGAATACATATTATATTTGCCACGGGTAGAGTATTTTCTGCCATATCCCAAGAGGTTCTAGGCATCCAGGGAATTCGGTATGTACTAAGCTCCAATGGTGCCCGAGTGGTGGACCTGTGTTCCGGCAAGGTAATCTACGAAAACTACTTGGAGCCGGAAGCCGTGGACGATATGGCCCAGTTACTGGGGCAATATGATTTCATGTATGAAGTGTTTACCGATGGACAGGCTTATGTGGATCGAAAATATTATGACTCTATCACATCCATGAAATTATCGGATCGCCATACTACGTATGTATTAAGTACAAGAAATCCAGTGGATCATGTGTTGAACCATATGAGAGATCACCGAACCACCATTGAAAACATCAATATCAACTTTAATGATCCCCAGGCTCGCCTTCGCATGAAAGAGGTGCTCTCCCAAAAGACCAACATTACCCTTACCAGTTCTTTTGACCATAATTTGGAAATCGGCGGGGTTTCTACGGGAAAAGGAGATGCTGTGGGGAAAGTGGCAACTCTTTTACAAGTAAAGCCGGAAGAAATCATGGCCATCGGGGACAATCCCAATGATAAATCCATGCTTATGGTGGCCGGATGGCCCGTTGCGGTGGCCAATGCCAAGGATGAGGTGAAAGAGGTGGCCAAATACATCACCGGAAGTAATGATGAAGGTGGGGTAGGGCAGGCCATTCGCAAGTGGGTGTTAGACCCGATGAAAAAATAGCAAGCTAAAAAACTCCGATGAAGAAATCGGAGTTTTTTAATGGAAGTAAAGGGTGGGCGAATAAAATGGTAAATATTGACAATGTGGGCTAGCGAGGCTACAATGACCACATGCAGAATTGGTAAAATATACCAATTTGGAAAGGAGCATTTATGGCCACTGGGAAAGTACTAGGGGACCAGGGAGAGAAAATGGCAATGGAATACTTAAAAAAGAAGGGCTATGAAATTCTAGCAGCTAATTATCGGGTGCGAGGTGGAGAGTTGGATCTGGTAGCTACCCAGGGGACACAACTAGTGTTTTGTGAGGTGAAAACCAGAAATTCTCTGAAAATGGGTCTCCCCATAGAAGCGGTGAATCGAGAAAAACAACGAAGAATTCTTCGCGCAGCCCGTTGCTATATTCTTTGGGAAGCGCCGGCGCATAGTGGCATTCGGTTTGATGTCATTCAGGTGATGCCAGGGAACTGTCCACCGGTACTGCATATGGAAAATGCCTTTGGAGATGAAACATGATATCAGGAGTGAATACCGCTAGCATATGCGGATTATCCGGAGCTGTGGTTCGGGTGGAGACCGGCTTATTCCGACAGATTCCGGGCATTCATATAACGGGGTTGGCTTCTCAGACTATTGTAGAATCCAGAGATCGTATTCGTTCTGCGGTGAAACAATCCGGATATGGATTTCCGGATCAGAAGGTGGTGATTAATCTGGTGCCTGCTTCCCGGCGAAAGGAAGGCAGTCACTTTGACCTCCCCTTGGCCATGGGGATTTTAAGTGCGGCCGGGGTCGTCCATATGGGCGATAAAGAGCGGAG
>CALFUG010000192.1 GCA_937928455.1 uncultured Clostridia bacterium | reverse complement strand
TGCAAAGAAGAGGAGTACAACACAATGTGTTGAACGCCAAGCAACATGAGAAGGAAGCCCAAATCATCTCAGAAGCCGGGAGGTTGGGAGCGGTAACCATCGCCACCAACATGGCCGGTCGAGGAACGGACATCGTACTGGGGGGGCAAGATGCCTCGCCGGAAGAACGGGGAAAAGTAGTAGAGCTAGGGGGCTTGGCCATATTAGGTACAGAACGTCACGAATCCCGTCGAATTGACAATCAACTGAGAGGACGGTCAGGCCGACAAGGGGATCCCGGTCAAACGCAATTTTACATTTCATTAGAGGATGAATTAATGAGGCTGTTTGGAGGAGATCGAATCCAAGGCATCGTCACACGCCTGGGCTTGGGAGAAGATGATGTGATAGAAGCCGGTATGCTTTCTAAGTCCATCGAAAATGCCCAAAAGCGAGTAGAGGGTCGAAACTTCAGCATTCGTAAATATGTGCTCCAATATGACAATGTGATGAATAAGCAGAGAGAGATTATTTACGGGGAACGAAAGAAGGTTTTGTTTGGAGAGAATCTTCGTTCCTACATCATGAATATGATGGAAGAACTGGTAAACGAGGTGGTAGACCCGGTGGTGATTGCTTCTCGTTATCCGGAGGAGTGGGAACTTTTCCGGGTTGATGTCGGGTTACAGAATATATGTACTCGATTTCAAGGATTGTCCTATACTCCGGAGGAAGTGCTGGAGTTGACGGAAGAAAAATTAAAGGAGGACATCCTGAGCCGATTTGAAGTTTTGTATCAGGAAAAGGAACAGGAAATCGGCGAAGAGAGAATGAGAGAGCTGGAACGAATGATTCTGATTCGTGTGGTGGACAATAAATGGATGGATCATATCGATGCCATGGACCAGCTGAAGAGTGGAATTGGCCTTCGTGCATTGGGGCAGCAGGACCCGGCGGCAGCGTATGCCAATGAAGGATTCGATATGTTTGAATTGATGGTGCAGTCTATCAAAGAGGATACGGTAAAATTCTGCTTCAATGTAACGGTTCATACCAATACGGAGCGTAAGGAAGTATTGCGGGGAGAGCAAACCAGGAAAGATGAGTTTGTTGACCAGGGAGGAACGGATGGCAGTGGAGCCGTTGCCAAGGGAGGTGCTCCCTTTGCCCAACCGACGCCCATGGAAGCACAATGGCCTCCACAAGGGGGCGAGATGCCCTCAGCGCCTGTGGTACCGCCTCGAAGCAATAAGCCACAGACCTATCAAAGAGAAATGCCCAAGGTGGGGCGAAACGATGCTTGCCCCTGTGGCTCCGGGAAGAAATATAAAAATTGTTGTGGAAAATCTATGTAAATATAGAAGGAGGAAATCATTGTGGTAATACTGGAACAAATTAGAAACGAATTACCCTTGGCACGAAAAACTTTACAGGAAGTGGGGGACTCTCTTTGACCTGGTTCAACTAGAGCAAAGAATCCGAGAGTTGAAGGAGGAATCCGAGAAGCCGGAATTTTGGGATGACCATCAGAAGGCCAGTCGAGTTTTAAAAGAAAAGAAGGGGCTGGAAAATCGAACCGGAGAGTATTATCTTTTGGAAAGAGAGCTATCCGATGTAGAGACTCTACTTCAACTGGCATTTGAAGAAGAGGAGGAATCACTTACCCAAGAAATTCAGGAAGCTTATCATCGATTTACGGAAACGGCAGAGGATCTTCGTTTAAAAATTCTATTGGATGAGGAATATGATTTGAATTCGGCCATTCTCCATCTTCATGCAGGAGAAGGAGGAAAGGATGCTCAGGATTGGACAGAACTGCTGATGAGGATGTATGGTCGCTGGGCGGAGAAGAAGGGCTATAAATTAACCATAGCCGATGTACAATATGATACGGAAGGCGGAATCAAAGGTGCCACACTGATGGTAGAGGGAGAGTACGCCTATGGATTTTTAAAGAATGAAAAAGGTGTGCATCGTTTGGTTCGAATCTCTCCTTTTGATTCTTCGGGCAGAAGGCATACCAGTTTTGCCGGAGTAGATGTGATGCCGGAAATCGAGGATGACATTTCGGTGGATATTGATCCAGGGGATCTCCGAATCGACACTTATCGTAGCTCCGGGGCCGGTGGGCAGCATGTAAATAAAACGGATTCCGCTATCCGTATTACACACCTCCCCACCAATATTGTGGTAACGTGTCAAAACGAAAGAAGCCAACATCAAAACAAGGAAACGGCCATGAAGTTGCTACGTTCCAAGCTGATGGACATTGCAATCCGAGAACATAAAGAGAACTTGAAGGAATTGAAGGGGGATTACAGTGTCATTACTTGGGGCAGTCAAATACGTTCTTATGTGTTCCACCCTTATACTATGGTGAAGGATCATCGAACCGGCGCGGAGGTAGGGAATATAGCCGCAGTAATGGATGGAGAAATTGATTATTTTATTAACGAAAAACTGAAGCAGCGTGACTAAGAGGGGAAGTTTTGGATGGAGAGTGAGCCCGGTTTTTCATGGCTTCATTTTAACGGATATAGTGTGACAAAACCTCATCATGTATACATGATGGAAAGGGCAAGAATCCCTTGCAAGAAGTGGTGTTGTATGTTACCATTCAATAGGTATGGGTTAGAAAAAAGGAGACTATTGAAATGATTTTAGAGACGTTAGAGAAATTTGCAGAGGGCATGGGAATCCTCAACATGGACGTTCGAAGTGCCATTATGTTGGTGGTTGCCTGTCTATTTTTATTTTTGGCGATTCGGAAGGGATTCGAACCTTTGTTGTTGGTTCCCATCGGATTTGGCATGTTGCTTTCTAACATGCCGGTAACCGGGATTTTTGTGGATCACGTTGATCCCGGTACGCCCTTGGAAAGCATGGGACTATTAACGATCTTTTACCTATTGAAACCAATCCTTCCCAGCTTGATCTTTATGGGTGTGGGAGCCATGACGGATTTCGGTCCACTGATTGCCAACCCCAAGAGTCTGTTTTTAGGCGCAGCGGCACAATTTGGAATCTTCTTCGCTTTGTTCCTGGCGATTCTTATGGGCTTTAATGCCCAAGAGGCTGCGTCCATTGGAATCATCGGAGGTGCGGATGGCCCCACAGCCATATATACCACACAGCAATTGGCACCTCACTTACTGGGTGCTGTGGCGGTAGCGGCCTATTCATATATGGCCTTGGTGCCGGTGATTCAGCCTCCTATTATGAAGGCATTGACTAGCAAAAAAGAACGAATGATAAAGATGGAACAATTGCGACCTGTAACACAAAGGGAAAAGATTTTATTCCCCATCATGGTTACCATCGTGGTAGTTTTGTTGCTTCCTGCGGCAGCGCCTCTGGTTGGAATGTTGATGCTGGGTAATTTGTTCAAGGAAAGTGGAAGAACGCTGCGCTTGTCAGACACTGCAGCCAATGCCCTTATAAACGTGGTAACCATCATGTTGGGGCTGGCAGTCGGTGCATCCGCCCAAGGACCCACCTTCCTAACATTGGCTACCATCAAAATCGTCATTTTAGGGGTTTTGGCATTTGCGGTAGGTACTGCTGCCGGAACACTGTTGGGCAAACTGATGAATAAGTTAAGCGGTGGTAAGATCAATCCGTTGATTGGTTCCGCCGGCGTATCGGCGGTGCCTATGGCAGCCCGAGTATCTCAGAAAGTGGGGCAGGAAGCCAATCCTTCCAATTTCCTCTTGATGCATGCCATGGGACCTAACGTGGCAGGTGTTATCGGTTCGGCAGTAGCGGCATCCGTTATGTTATCCATGTTTGG
>CALFUG010000191.1 GCA_937928455.1 uncultured Clostridia bacterium | reverse complement strand
GCTCCATACCCCCTCCCTACATTCCCCAACAAAAAAACGAAAACCTGCCTCCTCCCAGTGCAGAAGAAACCGCCACATTGGCGAAAGCTCTTAATACGGCAGATGAATCTCGTCTTATTTTTCAGGGTTACCTGGAAAAGGCGCCGGGAGTCATCAAGGAGTATATGTTGGCATCTTCTCAGTTGAACAAAATTATGTTGGAAAGCCTGTGTCGTGTTCGGGGAGATGATGAACTCACTCGATCTGCCAGGGAGTTCTTGGATGGCCTGGATATACTATCTATCGTGTCCCTATCGTCAAAGTACGTAAAAAATGGAGAATTCACAATAACAGAACAGTTTTCAAAAGATTTAGAGCGCGAAGCCAAAGGGCTTCTATCCGGTGAAAAAGGTCACATTGGTTACCGAATGGAAAACGATGATATGGAGCCGGCCCTGTTAAAAGGTAGTGTTTTGACCTTGGCCTCCACGCCTCCTTCTATCTTGAAAACAAAAGATATTATCGCGTTTCGAAAAGGAATCCGAACCATGGTTCGACGAATATACTTTACCGGAGACGAAATCTTGTTATTGCCGGATAATATACACGGGGAAATCGTTCGAATTAAAAGCTTTGAAGAAATAGACTACCTTGGACGCGTCGTCTCATATCATCTGGATCTATAAATGAGAATCTTCTTCCACATATTCAAATTCAAAGTCATCAATCCGTATCGTATCGCCTTCTTCCAAACCAAGTTCTTTTAGTTGTTGGATTCCGCCGTTTTTCTCGATATATTTGTAAAGGTAGCGAAGAGACCCCATATCGTTGAAGTTGGTAGAATTAAATATTTTTTGTAATTGTTTCCCGGAGAGTATATATAATTCCCCTTCTTTTTTTGCGGTAATCTTTCGATACTCCGGGTCCTTGTCCTCAACATCCAAATCAAATTCGATTTCGGGCAATTTTTCGTCTTCTTGGGATTCCACTTCTCTTAACAGCCTTAAAGTACCATCCAACAAGTCCTTGATTCCCTCTCCAATGGGAGCCGAAATGGGAAAACAGGTATATCCTTTGGAGGTTACATATTCTTCAAATTCTTTGTATTTAATATCACCTTCCGATAAAAGGTCCATTTTGTTGGCGGCTACTAACTGAGGCTTTTCTCCTAAACTTTGACTATACAAACTTAACTCATTGTTGATTTTAATAAAGTCGTCAACGGGATTTCTATCTTCACTTCCGGATACGTCTACTACATGGATTAGCATTTTCGTTCGCTCTATGTGCTTTAAGAATTCATGACCTAATCCAGCCCCTTGATGTGCTCCTTCAATAATACCGGCTATATCTGCCATAACGAAAGTTTGATCATATAGTTGTACTACCCCAAGGTTAGGAGCTATTGTAGTGAAATGGTAATTGGCAATTTTAGGTTGGGCCTTCGTAGATACACTCAGTAATGTTGATTTACCAACATTCGGGAATCCCACTAGCCCCACATCTGCAATTAGTTTTAACTCTAATATAACGGTGCGCTCCTTGGCAAAACCACCGGCCTCCGCAAAATTAGGAGCTTGACGAGTAGCGGTTTTAAAGCGATCGTTGCCTTTTCCACCTTTGCCGCCCTTGGCTACAATCAACCGGTCTCCGGATGCCACTAAATCCTTCATGATTCGCCCTGTTTCGGAGTCAATGATTACCGTACCCGGGGGAACCTTGATCAGCAAGTCTTTGCCGTCCTTCCCAAAGCATTTTCGCTTCATGCCATCCTGGCCGTCTTCCGCCTCATATTTCTTTTTGTATTTAAAATCCATTAAAGTACGCAGATTATTGTCCGCAACAAAAATAACGTCGCCGCCTTTGCCGCCGTCGCCTCCGTCTGGTCCGCCTTCCGGAACGAAAGGCTCTCTACGAAAGGATACTGCCCCGTTACCGCCTTTACCAGAACGTATGATGATTTTTGCTCGATCTACAAACATTTTATTTTCGACCCTTCTGATGAAAAAAAGCCCCTAGCAAATAGGGGCTTAAGGTAGCAACGAATTTACGCTTCGTCGGCGTATACACTTACTTGCTTTCTCTTCTTGTCGTATCGCTCGAATTTTACGGATCCGTCAATCTTCGCAAATAAGGTATCATCTCCGCCGATTCCCACATTGTTACCAGGATGGAACTTCGTTCCTCTCTGTCTTACTAATATGCTTCCAGCAGTGACAAATTGCCCATCACCTGTTTTAACACCCAGTCGTTTGGCTTCGCTATCGCGACCATTCTTGGAGCTACCTACTCCTTTTTTACTTGCCATGGATGAACACCTCCTTTTCTACCGTTCCGGTGGATTATTTCATTGCTTCTGTAATGGCTTCTATTAATACGGCTATGGTTGCCTTTTCATCGATTTCAATATTGTTTGACTTGGCAAACTCAATGATTTCAGCTTTTTTCATTCCCTTTAAATTCGGGACCTCTGTATCCGCTTTGGGACTTTCTGGGACAGATTTTTCGACCGGTTTTTCTGCCGAAGATTCTTTGCCGGAAGCCTTACCACCGAAACCTATGATTTCCACCTTTGTGAAAGGTTGTCGATGACCCTGTTTCTTACGATAATCCTTCTTCGCCTTATACTTGTAAATGATTACTTTTTCGCCTTTGCCGTTCTCTACTACTTTTCCGGTGACTACCGAATCCAAATAAGGTTGTCCCACGGTAATTTGATCGCCTTCTCCCAAAACCAGAACTTTATCGAACTCTATTTGAGCTCCAGTTTCTGCCTTGAGTTTTTCAACCATGATGACGTCGCCTTCTTGTACCCGATACTGTTTTCCACCGGTTTCAATTACTGCATACATATTCTATTCCTCCTCTAACCAGTCTCGCCATCGTGGGTTGCCATCGGCATTACAAAACACCCATTCTGTGCGGCTAACAATTAAGTATAATATCATAGAGACTACCTTATGTCAACCAGATTATTCTTGAATTACGCCGTCTTCATCTACCATCAAATCGTGAATTAGGTCATCTACATCATTCTTCTCTTTTCGGGAGCTTTTCTCTTTGTTCTCATCTGTCTTAGGTGCCACAGAGGCTAGTAACATTTCCTCTATCTTGTCCATTATATCCGTGTTTTCCTTCAGGAAATTTTTTACGTTTTCTCTCCCTTGACCAATCTTCTCTCCTTGAAAACTATACCAAGACCCTGATTTTTCTACAATTTTTTGATCTACAGCGCAATCTAGAAGATCCCCCTCTTTGGATATACCCGTTCCATACATGATGTCAAACTCCGCCATCTTAAATGGAGGGGCCACTTTATTTTTAACAATCTTAACTCTTGTACGGTTGCCCACAACGCTTTCGCCTTGCTTGATGCTTTCGATTCTTCGTACATCCAGTCGCATGGTGGAATAAAATTTTAAGGCTCGACCGCCAGAAGTCACTTCCGGATTGCCAAACATCACACCCACTTTTTCTCGAAGTTGATTAATAAACGCTACGGACGTATTGGACTTATGAATAGCACCAGCTAGTTTACGTAAAGCTTGACTCATCAATCTGGCTTGGAGACCAACATGACTATCTCCCATTTCTCCTTGAATTTCAGCTCTGGGAACCAGTGCAGCAACGGAATCGATGACAATAATATCCAGAGCTTCGCTTCTTACAAGCATTTCGCAAATTTCCAGAGCTTGCTCTCCGGTATCCGGTTGAGATACCACTAATTTGTCGATATCCACACCAAGGTTTCTTGCATATTCCGGATCCAAAGCATGCTCCGCATCGATAAAAGCGGCCTTTCCGCCTGCTTTTTGGGCTTCTGCAATCATATGAAGGGTGAGGGTTGTCTTTCCGGAAGATTCCGGCCCAAAGATTTCAATAATCCGGCCTCTGGGAATTCCGCCAATTCCAGTGGCCATATCCAGACTGATGGAACCGGTAGAAATGGCTTCAATATTTAGTTTCGCCCCCTCATCTCCTAAAAGCATTACGGAACCTTGACCGTACTGCTTTTGAATTTGCTGCAAAGCGGCAGATAAAGCTTTGTCTTTCTCTTCTTTATTAATTGCCACGTTAGGTTCCTCTCTTTCTCTAATCATATAACGAACACGTGTTCGTTATTATAGTACCTTTTTTCCCGCAAAAGGTCAAGGAAAATTATATGGTAATATATGCCATTTTAGCCCGGGGCATATTCGGTGTCAATGTTCTCAATGACATTGTCGTTTTTACTCAATTAATGACAATTCAATAAAATTTGTCGTATAAAATTCAACATACTGAGTACCGTATAATTCCGATTCCAATTTCTATTGACATTTCGACTTTGCACTTTGCGCTCATAGATCTGTCCGCGGTAAAGCACGGCAATGAACACAAGCCCCACAGGTTTTTCCGGAGTACCACCTTCCGGCCCTGCTATGCCAGTAACGGAGATGCATAAGTCAGAACCTGTTTTCTTATAAAGTCCTTGGGCCATTTCCCGCGCCGTTTCCGGACTTACCGCCCCATAGTGTTCCAATGTTTCATTTGAGACACCCAATTCGTCGATTTTCGATTGATTGCTATAGGTAACCAGCCCCCGGTCAAATATTTTGGAAATCCCTGGTATTTCTGTGATTTGAGAGGAAAATAAGCCGCCGGTACAGGATTCTGCCGCAGAAAGAGTAATGGAACCTTCTAAAAGCATTTCCCCTACCACTTCCAATAATTCCCGATCCTCTGTACTATAAATATAAACGCCGATTTCTCCTTGGATTTTTAGAATCATTTCTTCCACAGCCAATCTGGCTTCTTCATATGTTTTGCGCTTTGATGCCACTCTGATGGCGGTTTCTCCTTCCTTCGCATACGTGGCGATGGTGGGGTCTCCTTGTCCGTTGATAACGGAAAGAAGCTGTGTTTCGACTTGTGATTCTCCAATCCCAAAGGTGCGAATCATCCGGTGATAAATCACGTCTTCCGACAACGCCTCCAAATAAGGGCGCACTTGCTGCTCAAACATGGCCTTCATTTCTCTGGGAGGTCCCGGCAAACAGATAATCTTTTTCCCTTCCTTCTCTAGAGAAAATCCCGGGGCTGTACCTTGGGAGTTGGGAAATATCATAGCATTTCGGGGAATGTATGCTTGCTTTTTGTTGTTTTCTGTCATGGTTCTTCCCATTTTATGGAAGGCTTCCTGGAGAGAATCCATGGATGGTTGATGTAGCACAAGAGCTTCTCCCATGACATCTGCAATCACCTCTTTTGTTAAATCATCTTGAGTGGGGCCTAAACCTCCGGTAGTAATCACCAAATCCACTTCACTTAGTACGTTTCGGAGCAATCTATCGAGGCGTGTGGGATTATCCCCCACCGCGTGATGATATAGGACATCGATTCCCAAGAGATTCAATTGATTGGATAGAAATACGGTATTGGTGTTGACAATTTGACCAAATAGCAACTCGGTTCCAACGCTTAAGATGGCAGATTTCATATGGTGAATACCTTTCTATTTTGATATATATATTCAACGCCGGAATAAACCGTCATTAGAAGGGATGCCCACAGAACAATCATGGAAGCCGTAATCCAAAATTGCCATGAAATGACAGGTACTAGTAATAACATAGGTACAGCCACCATTTGGAGTACCGTTTTAATCTTTCCGCTCATTCCTGCAGCAACCACCAAGCCTTCGGATGCTGCTACCGTTCTCATACCCGCTACGATAAATTCCCGAGTCAGGATTACAATGAGCATCCACCCTGGGATGAGGCCGTTTTCCACCATGAGACAAAATGCGGAATATACTAATATTTTATCCGCCAAGGGATCCATAATCTTTCCAAAATTGGAAACCAGATTATACTTTCTTGCAATTTGTCCGTCAATCAGGTCTGTAAGAGCCGCTAATATGAAGACGGCAAAAGCAATAAGATGATAGTTGAATAGAAATAGAACGATGAAAATGGGAACAACCACCACTCTGGCTATGGTTAGTTTATTTGGTAAATTCATGAATGGTTCCTCCTGTGCTATGAGAAATATAACGGCCTACTAAGTCATAATCGAAGGCATCTTCTATCAGAACATGGACAAAATCACCGGGATGGAGAAATTTCGAAGAGGTAATTAATACGCTATTGTCAATTTCCGGAGCATCAAAGCAAGATCTTCCATAATACGTTTCATTTCCTTCTGTTCCTTCTATTAAAACCTCCAAGGTTTTGCCGATTTTGGCTTGATTATGTATTCTTGATATTTCTAGCTGTTTACGCATAACGGCTTCTTTCCTTGCTTCCCGCTCTTCCTCCGGAATTTGGCCATCCATCTTACCTGCAGGGGTACTTTCCTCTTGGGAATATGCAAATACGCCGAGGCGTTCGAATTTTAATTCATCCACTCCCTTTAATAATGTTTGGAAATCTTCTTCGCTTTCACCAGGAAAACCAGTAATTAAGGTGGTGCGTATGTGAATATTCGGGACTTTTTCCCGCAACCTACGAACTGTATTTTGGATGGATTTTAATGTAGAACGGCGATGCATTCTGTGGAGTATTCCATCCGCCAAATGTTGAATAGGCATATCGATATAAGGACAAATTTTAGACTCTGATGCCATCACTTCCAACAATTCATCGGTAATGCGATCCTCATAGCAATACATCAAGCGAATCCATTTTATCTTGGGAATTTGGCATAGTTTTCTCAATAGCTCCGGCAATTTTATTTTGTTATATAAATCAGCTCCATATAAGGTGACATCCTGTGCGATTAAAATAAATTCCCGGCACCCCTTTTCTGCGAAGTAGCTAGCTTCGCTTAGAATTTCTTCTATGGGCCGACTCCGGAAACTGCCGCGAATTTGCGGAATGACACAATAAGTGCAATGGTTATCACAGCCTTCGGATATTCTTAAAGTCATGGAATATGGCTCTGATTCCATCCTTCGACATTCATAACTCATAAACTCTGCAGGTTCAGAAGTGCAATGAATGCTGCGCTGGCCTTTCTTCAATTCACCGATTAAACGAGGAAGCTGAATGTAGTCGTTTACACCTACCAACAAATCCACTTCTTCTATTTCCTGATACAATTCTTCGCTATATCTCATAGAAAGACATCCGGTCACCACAAGAAATGCTTCCTTTTTTTTCTCTTGGGTTAACTCTAAGATTCGATATACGGATTCTCTCTTCGCATCTTGAATGAAGCCGCATGTATTGACAATGACCACATCCGCTGCTCCTGGATTCTCCACAAAAACATGGCCCGCTGCCATAAGTAGGCCGCAGGCATGTTGTGTGTCATTCACGTTTTTGGGACAACCTAGTGTGTCCATAAAAATTTTCATTCGTTCAGTCCTCTGTATCTTCTTCTAAGGATATGCCTTTCATTGCATATAGGTCTACTTCGGTCCACAGCACCTGTCTCGGTCTAGAACCATCAGCCGGTCCTATGATATGACGGGCTTCCATCATATCGATCATTCTGGCCGCTCGATTATATCCGATTCGAAATCTTCTCTGTAGCATGGAAACGGAGGCTTGGCCGGCTCTTATAACCGTTTCGATGGCATCCTCCAATAGCTCATCATGATCATCGGAAGTCTCTTTGTCACCGTTTTTCTCAATGCTCTCCAAAATGTGTTCTTGGTAATCCGGATCATTTCCTTGGGCTTTCACAAATTCAATAACCTTGGCGACTTCTCCATCCGTAATAAATGAACCCTGTAATCGTATGGGTTTATTGAGGCTTTGGGGACTAAACAACATGTCCCCTTTTCCTACCAGTTTTTCTGCGCCACTCATATCTAATATTGTGCGGGAGTCAAATTGACTGGATACTGCAAATGCGATACGGGATGGAATATTTGCTTTTATTACGCCGGTGATGATATCGACAGAAGGTCTCTGGGTAGCAACAATCAAGTGCATTCCTGCCGCTCGCGCCATTTGGGCCAACCGGCAAATAGATTCCTCCACTTGGTTGGGTGCGGCCATCATCAAATCTGCCAACTCATCAATGATAATCACAATTTGAGGCAAAAGCTTTTCTAACAAGCCCTCTGATTTCATTTTTTCGTTATAATGTTCTAAATCTCTGACCGAGACTTCTGCAAATCTCTTATAACGATCCGTCATTTCTGACACGGCCCAGTTTAGAGCCGCTGCGGCCTTAGAAGGATCCGTCACAACAGGAATCAACAAATGGGGTATTCCATTATAGCTTCCCAATTCCACCACCTTGGGGTCAATGAGAACCAGTTTTACCTCATCCGGCTTTGCGCGATACAGAAGAGAGGTCAAAATGGAATTAATGCACACACTTTTCCCGCTTCCGGTAGATCCTGCAATCAATAGGTGTGGCATTTCTTTGAGATCTGCCACAATGGGCATTCCGGATAAATCCTTTCCAATGGCAAAAGCAATTTTTGATTTGGCACTTTTAAACTCTTTCGAACCAATCATTTCTCTTATAGTAACTAAATTGACTCTTTCGTTTTCCACTTCAATACCAACCGCTGCTTTTCCGGGAATTGGCGCTTCAATTCGAATGCTTTTTGCTTCCAAATTTAATGCAATATCGTCTGCCAACCGAGTAATACTGTTGACCTTAACTCCCACCTCTGGTTGAATTTCATACCGGGTTACTGTGGGTCCTTGGGTTACCTGGAGAACTTTGGCGCCTACATTGAAATTACGTAGCGTTTCTTCCAGTTTGGCGGCTCTGTTCCGTAAAGCACCGGAATCTACTTGGTCTCCTTTGGTTTTATTTTCTAATAATAGTGTCAGTGGAGGAAACTCATATTTTCTCGTCGAAGGTGCGCTAATTGATTTTGTATCATCGGTATTTTTATCTTTGGCTCCCTTTTCGGATTTTTCGGCCAAAACGATTTCTTCCCCGGATTCTTCTTTATTATTGCTATCGGCTAGTCCGTATCCGGTTGGAATCGGCATGGTGCCATCCAGACCCATTCCTGACACATGTTCTTTATTTGGTTCGAATAAAGAATCATCGTTCATCAGCCTTAAAATCTTTAATTGGCCTTCTGACATTTTACCCGGTTGATAGGAAGGTTCTTCTTCCGATAGCATATCTTCCATGTCTTGAGCTTCTTTTTCGTTGGTCACCTTCACGGGAGAATTCGATACTATGGGCCCTTGTTGTGTTTCCTTTTTCTCTTCAGGCTCCGGTTTTACGGGAGGCGTCGTGGTATGAGATTCCTCTTCAGAAATATTTTCATGGGCAATTCCCGCTTTTTTACGCGCTCTCTTTTCAGCCATTGTTTCGATAAATTGTGATACGGGAGTATTGATCACCAATAGAAGGCAGATGAAAATCACCACGACGGAAAAAATCCAAAGACCTACCATCCCAAAAGCTTTCACCAGTAGAAGAGAGAGGACGGTGCCCACCAGTCCCCCACCGCTCAAAAGGGTACCTTGGTGGTAGAACTCCCCAAATGCCATGGGCCATAGAGCCACAGGACCTTCCGGAATAAATCTTCCTGCATTGATAATACAAGCCATAAGGAAAATGATAAACAAGAAAAATACGGATCTTCCGGTGATGTGCACGGTTTTTTTCGCAAATAATAGCAGGCCATATAAGATAAGGTAATAGGGTAATCCCAAGGCAATGATGCCAAAGCACCCTTTCAGGAAGTTAGATAGAATATGACCAAACTCCCCAGCCGTATTGGTTTGTAGGGCAATCACCAGAAATACGCCAATGGCAAGCAAAATAATCGCCCAAATCTCGTCCCTGACTCGAGAACCGGTTTTTGCACGAACTTGGGCTTCTTTCGCCTTGGTTTCTTTCGATGGCTTTTTGGGACTTTCTTTTGCTTTGTTGTTTTTGTTTTTCGAACCGGGGGGTCTTCCAGGTCCCCGTTTGGTTTCTGTCATGATGAACTCCTGTTTGAAATTAATTCAAGACGATATATAATAGCAAAGCCGCTGCCAAGGTCCATACGTAGATGCTAAACCAATATAGCCTTTTGCCGGCCACCACTCGAAGCATGGTTTTAATAGCGAGAAATCCAGAGACTGCGGCTACCGCCATACCAAGCAATATCGGGCCAATAAGAGAGGCTTCCAGACCTTCTTGAAATGCATCCGGTGCCTCCATAACAACAGATCCCAGAATAGATGGAATCGAAATTAAAAAAGCAAACTTGATTGCTACATTTCGATCCAATCCGGAAAGCAGACCTCCCACCAAAGTTGACCCAGATCGAGACACGCCTGGCCAAATAGCAATTCCCTGGAACACTCCCACGAATAATGCATGGTGCACCTTGATCCCTTCTTCTTGATGTGTAGCTTGGGTATTTTTTCCTTTTCTTTCCGCAAAAAAAAGCAGAATACCTGTCAAAAAGAGTCCTATGGCAATCCAAGGCAAGCTCAAATACATGGAAGCAAATAGATCATTAAAAAGTACGCCTATAATGCCAGTTGGTATGGTTGCAACGATAATCATGGCTCCCAGTCTACGTAATGGCGAAGAGTCCAATCGCAGTCCTTTCCCGGAAATTATATCTGATATTGTGGCACCCAGCTCCCGAAACAACGCCAGGATGTCCTTCCAATAAACCATAAATACGGATATCAAAGTTCCCACGTGAAGCAATACGGCAAAAGGAAGGACTTTTTCTCCATCTATTTCAAAAAAATGTTGGAGTATGGCCAGATGACCGGAACTGGAAATGGGCAGGAATTCTGCAAGCCCTTGGATTAATCCGAGTATAAAAGCCTCAATGTACGTCAAATGAAGAGTCCCCTTTCTATGCCAAATATGCGGTATCATTATACCACAGCCCTAGGGAAAAAAATATGAATATTTCCCGAAACCCCTTACAATACCTTGCAAAGTGTGTATAATAAGGGGTAATTATTTCAGGAGGGTTACGGATATGAAAAAACAACCAAATATTGCCATTGTCGGTGCAACCGGCCTCGTTGGCTCCACATTTCTAAAAGTTCTGGAGGAAAGAAACTTTCCGTTTCAAGAATGCTATATGATGGCATCTGCCAAGTCAGCGGGAACCACGGTATCTTTCAAAGGGAAAGATTATGTCGTGGAGGAATTAACAGAGAACAGTTTTGACAAAGATATCGACATTGCTTTGTTTTCTGCGGGAGGCGGTACATCGTTAAAATATGCCCCTATTGCAGCCTCCAAGGGAGCCATAGTCGTGGATAATAGCAGCGCTTGGCGCATGGATGAAAACGTGCCCTTGATTGTTCCGGAGGTGAATCCACAGGATATCCAAAAGCATCGAGGAATCATCGCGAATCCCAATTGTTCTACGATTCAGGCGGTGGTAGCTTTGAAGCCTTTGCAGGATCGCTATGGGATAAAGAGAATCGTGTACTCTACATATCAAGCGGTGTCCGGTTCCGGATTAAAAGGAATTCAGGATTTGGAAAACGGAAAGAATGATGAGTATGTTCCTGTGGCATACCCTCACCCCATCTACAACAACTGTATTCCTCAAATTGATGTATTTCTTGAAAATGGATACACAAAAGAAGAAATGAAAATGATACAGGAGACCCATAAAATTATGGGGGACCATACCATGGCAATAACTGCTACCACCGTAAGAGTACCGGTATTTGACTGTCACAGTGAATCTATCAATGTGGAGTTAAAACGGGAGTATGAATTGGAAGACGTAAAAAAATTGTTTCTGGAATCACCGGGCATTGTTTTGGAAGATGCTCCTTCTGAAAACGTATATCCGCTGGCTAGAAATGCCGCAGGAACCGATATGGTTTATGTGGGCCGAGTTCGAAGAGATTTTTCCTTGGAAAATGGATTAAATCTTTGGGTTGTTGCGGATAATATACGAAAGGGCGCCGCTACCAATGCCGTACAAATTGCGGAGCTTTTGATTGAAATGGCTTAAGTAAAATTAAATATATCTTTCAATAAATAAAACAGCCGGTGATTCACCGGCTGTTACTGTTTCTTCTTATGAAATCACCATGGATTCAATCATTACATGATGCAATCCTTTGCATTCCATCCAACGGTAGACCACAAGTTTTCCTCCTCCAATATTTGAGTGGCTTTTTCCGGGTCGCTCACCTTCATGATTAAACGAGCGGCCCCGCAGTTGGAATAACCATACATATATCGAACATTGATTCCGCCATCTGCCCAACGTTTTAAAATATGATGGAGTGTACCGGGTTCGTCCGGCACTTCCACACCAATCACAAGAGTGGTTTTTACACTGAAACCTTCATTTTTTAACCTTTCTTCCGCTTTTTCCGGATGACTGACAATCATGCGGACGATTCCATATTCCTCTGTCTCTGCGATACTCAGTGCAGATATATTGATCTTTTCTTGCTCCAACACGGAAGTAAGTTCTTCTAAACGTCCCGGTTCATTTTGTAGAAATGCAGTTAATTGTTTTACAATCATTTTTCCTCCTCCTTCCGAAGATCCAATACTCGCTTCGCCTTGCCTTCGCTACGTTCTAGAGCTTTGGGCTCTACTATGGTCAACTTGATACTGATGCCTAACGTACTTTCTACTTGATGTCGTATGCGGTTTTTTAATATATTTATCGCATTTATTTCATCGGAGAAATAGGTCTCATCGATTTCCACCTTTACTTCTAAGGTATCCATCGCCCCTTTCCTCTCTACCACTAACAGATAGTGTGGTTTGGCTTCTGGTATACTGAGCAACACACTTTCTACCTGAGATGGGAAAACATTCACTCCTCTTATGATGAGCATGTCATCCGATCGTCCCTTAACCGAAGCCATTCGTACATTCGTTCTTCCACAGTCACATGGTGTATCGTTCAGATAAGTTAGGTCTCGCGTACGATACCGCAATAATGGCATGGCTTCCTTTGTTAAGTGCGTGAAAACCAGTTCTCCCAACTCTCCGTTTTCCAGGGATTCTAATGTTTCCGGATTTACTATTTCTGGGTAAAAATGGTCTTCTGCCACATGAAGACCCTCTCCTATGCCACATGCACAGGATACTCCGGGGCCCATTACCTCGCTGAGCCCATAAATATCATAAGCTTTGATATGTAAGCCTTTTTCAATTTTTTCTTTCATTTCATGGCTCCAGGGCTCTGCGCCAAATATGCCAATGCGTAGTTTTAAAGAAGCCGGGTCTATATTATTTTCCGCCAACACTTCTGCTAAATGCATGGCATAGGACGGTGTACAAGCAAGAATAGTACTCCCAAAATCTTGAAGAAGCGTCAGCTGCTTCATGGTATTCCCTCCCGATATGGGAACTACCGCAGCCCCTATTTTTTCTGCACCGTAATGAAGACCAAGTCCTCCTGTGAAAAGGCCATACCCATAGGCTACCTGTACGACGTCATCTCTGTTGCCGCCGGTGCAACATATAGAACGTGCCACATTCTCCGAAAACATATCAATATCTTTTCGGGTATATCCCACTACCGTAGGTTTTCCTGTCGTGCCGGAGGAGGCGTGTAATCTTACCACCTCACTGGGGGCTACTGCCATCAAACCGTAGGGATAATTATCACGCAGGTCTTGTTTTGTAGTAAAGGGCAAATATTTAATATCTTCTATCCTGCGGATATCCTCGGGTTCTACGCCCAGCTCCTGCATTTTTCTACGATAAAACGGGACATTCTGGTACACCTTCTCCACTGTGCTGCGTAGTCTTTTCCCTTGTAAGTGGGTCATTTCTTCCCGATCCATGCATTCTTTTGGTTCATTCCATATCATATTGTTCCCTCTCATTTCTAGATATTCTCTGTTCCCTTTTTTTCAAAAATATAAATAACTCGCCTCCTATAAAAGAGACGAGTTTCCCCGCGGTACCACTCTCATTGTCCACATTGGACCACTTAGAGACGTTGCCATCCCTTATCTCTATAACGGGAGAACCCGGATTTGCCTACTATTGGTTCAGCAAATCAGCTCGAGGGGGAACTTCCTTTGGATTTTCCACATCGGTTCTCAGCTTGTCCGATTCTCTGTAGAGGAAAAAAACCTAGTACTTTACCCTGTCAATGCCTTTGTGATGAAATTAGTAGTATATTATCGAATCGAACAATAAATGTCAAGAGTATTTGTGAATTATAACAAATTTTTCCTGGTGTATAAAAAACAGCGCAGTATTTCTGCGCTGTTCACTGTTTTTCCTATGCTTCAGGTACAATTTCTTTCCCGTCATAATAGTTGCAATTTGGGCAAACTCGATGAGGAAGCTTTGGCTCGTGGCACTGCGGACAAGTGGATAATCCGGGGGCCTTCATCTTCATATTCGGGGCTCTTCTTTTGTCTCTTCTGGCACTGGAAGTCCTATTTTTTGGAACTGCCATTTCTACACCTCCTTACAAGATATTGCTCAAAAGTCTATTTTCGAACCATTTTATTATATAAAGGCACACTATTCTTGTCAACCATTATTTTACACAATCATTTGGGAGGCGGATCCTAAGCTCCGGAAACGATGTGGTATGTATCTCTAGCAATCATCAATTCTTCATTGGTGGGAACCAGCAGTACTTTGACCTTTGAATCTTCTGTTGAAATAATCCTTTCCTTTCCCCGTACATCGTTTGCTTGTTCGTCTAAACGAATACCCAAGTGATCCATTTCTTGTAAAATCAATGCTCTCATACCGATATCATTTTCTCCCACACCTGCGGTGAAAACAATGGCATCTGCACCGTTTAATTCTGCAATGTAGGCGCCAATATAGAATTTTACGCGATGTGCAAAAACCTTGATGGCCAGCTCGGCTCTCTGATTGCCTTCTTCTGCGGCAGTCTCCAAGTCTCGAAAGTCAGAGGATACTCCGGAAATTCCCATAACCCCGGATTTTTTGTTAAGAATGGTATTCACTGCGTCCACACTAATACCCTCTTTCTCCGCAAGGAAAGAAATAATGGCGGGGTCAATATCGCCGGAACGGGTGCCCATTACAAGTCCCTCTAAAGGAGTAAAGCCCATAGAAGTATTGATACATTTCCCGTCTTTAACAGCGGTGATAGAGGCTCCGTTTCCGAGATGACATGTGATTACCTTGAAGTTGTTGGAATCCTTTCCGAGAATTTCAGCGGCACGTTCCGCCACATATTTATGGGATGTTCCGTGGAACCCATATCGTCGTACTCGATACTTATCATAATATTCATAAGGAATGGCATATATAAACACTTCCGGGTTCATAGTTTGATGAAAAGCCGTGTCAAAGACTCCCACCATAGGTGTATTGGGCATCAATTCCTTGCAGGCAGCAATCCCCAATAAATTCGGGGGGTTATGTAGTGGTGCCAAGTCCGTACATTCTTCTAATGCATCGATAACATCCTGGGTAATTTTCACAGAATATGCGTATTTTTCTCCTGCGTGAACCACTCGATGACCTACCGCCCCAATGTCTTCCATGGAGGCCAGAACACCATGGTCCTTATCCAGAAGAGCTTCCAGCACATGGCCGATGGCATCCTTGTGATCTTTCATGGGTATTTCCAACTTAAATTTTTCTTGTCCTGTCTTCTCGTGATTGATAATGGAGCCCTTGATACCAATTCTCTCTACCAAGCCCTTTGCCAAGAGTGCTTCGTTGGTCATGTCCAAAACTTGATACTTCAGCGAAGAACTCCCACAGTTAATAACCAATACCTTCATGTTAACCTCCTAATGTTTTAACGTCTTTTCGACATATTTTGACTATATTTTTATCGGCTTTACTACATAATCTGCGCCGGCATACAAATTATTGCCAGAAGTTAAATTATACAAATCGGTGGCTAATACATCATAATTCAGAAGTTGCCATAAAAGAGAATCGTCTCGAATATCTTTGTTGATATTGGTAATAATGGGTATTTTGGCAGATTTGTTCTTCTTAATTATTTTCAACAGTTTCGCACCGTTATCATTCATCGCAAGAATGCGACCGTAAATAATCCTCTTCGTTATGATTCGGTTCATAGAACTTTGGTCTAAGTGAACCAGTATGTGCATCAACATCCTTTGTATCTTCGTTTGCGCGTATCTTTTGGAATTTACTTTACGAATCAATTCATCCATAGTCTTCACATTTCGTATTTCGCTTTTTAATCGATTTTCCAATCCTTCATTTACTGAAAAAATGGAGGACAATTCCTCTGGGGAAGAACGCAAAATTTCCGCCACCACCATAGGGAACAAGTCTTCCATGTTTATGTTGCACTTGCCCTCCAATTTGGACAGATTTCGATAGCTACCCATGGGCATATATTCAATAAACCCGTCCATTGTTTTTTGTTCATGATATTTTTTTCGTAATGCGGTAGCCGAAGCATAATCACAAGTAGGTTCTACATCATTATGAGATCCCCCTGCTCGGGGAATGGTAATTGCTTTTATGGAAGAATTGGTTTTTGCCATTCTTTTTAAGTACTCCAGTGCTAATATATTGTTGGGTTCACGGACTATCTTTGAGGCCCCTTCTCCGGCATATTCTTCTAAAGCAAGCCCCCATGCTTTGGCATAAGAAGCACCTTCATCGAGTTTTTCTTTTAATAAGGTTTTCAATTCCTCCGGCTCGTTTACCAGTATTTTTGCAATTTCCTTTAATTCCTCAATGTTTCCACTCTCACTACCAAAGCTGATACAATCCACACAACCCAGCCCCTCCAATACGGATAGCCCTCCATAGGCAAAATATTCCGCACTATTACAAGCAAAAACAAAGGGAAGTTCCAATACCAAGTCCACACCACAGTCTACTGCGCAATGGGCCCGTGTCCACTTGTCGGCAATGGCGGGTTCACCCCTTTGTACGAAGTTTCCACTCATGACGGAAACCACAAAATCGGCACCTGTACGCTTTTTGGATTCCTCCAAGTGATACAAGTGCCCTTTATGAAACGGATTGTATTCTGAAATAATACCTAATACCTTCATTAATCGATATCCGTCTGAGTTTTACGGGCCAACTCTTCGATTTCCTTTCGATTCTCTGCCAGGGTGTCGTTAATATTCCCAAAAGTTGTCTCTATATCTTCAAACATCTTGATGAAATGCTCCCCGTTAAGCTGATCCATTTTCTGCTGAAAATTGTATAATATACTATCAATATAATTGAATGCGGACATTTTCAATTCACGAACATTATCTTGGGCGACGGTCATGATTTCTTCCGCTCGGTGTTTGGCCTTCACCGTTATGTCATCATTCTCAATTAAAGCTTCCGCCTGTCTTCTGGCATCTTTCAACACCGTTTCATATTCCTGTTTTGCTTCGTTGAGGATTCGCTCCCTTTCTTCTTTAATCCACTGGGCTTGTTGTATTTCATCGGGCAGTTCAATTCGAATTTCTTTTACGATTTCTAAAATTTCATCCGCATCCACCATAATTTTCCCGGTTAAAGGTACGGCCGCCGCGGTATCCACCACTTCTTCAATTTCTTCTAATAGTTCCAAAACCTTCATGGCTGAGCCTCCCAATTATTTATTCTTATTTTTTCTTGTGATCCAATGCAACCTTAACCACTTCCGGAACCAGCCCTTCAATATCCCCATTTAAGGCATGTACTTCTTTTACAATGCTGGAGCTTAAAAAACTTAAGCTGGGCTTGGTCATTAAGAAAATGGTTTCTACGCAACCCTTATACAGTCGGGCGTTCATTTGAGCCATTTGAATTTCGTACTCGAAATCCATGGTGGCACGAAGTCCTCGTACTACCACATTAAATCCCCGCTCATTCACATAATCCGCAAGAAGTCCCGTGAAGGTGTCAACCGTCACATTTGAAAGGTGTTTGGTGACATCTTGTATCATGGCAACACGTTCTTCTTTTGTGAAATATGACTGTTTGGTTGGATTGCTGATGACACCTATCACCAGATGGTCATGAATTTTCGCCGCCCGCTCAATAAGGTCCATATGGCCATAGGTCAAAGGATCAAAAGAACCGGCATACAACGCATTGGTACTCAAAGGCATTTCCTCCCTTTAGTCAAAAAGTATTATATCATATGAGCTTCTGCATAATCAAGGAATAACAAGGGTTGTTATCTCTGGTAAAAGGTGATATGCGTTGTCCCATATTTTTTGGATTTAGCGGTCCGGAAAGAACCAACTTCTTCCGGCAAAGTGTGCCGGTGATCTCGTTCTACGACGATGGTACCTTCCTCCTTTAATAAACCTTTTTTATCAATGGTCAACAAGATATCTTCTATCTCCTCCACATGATAAGGAGGATCCATAAATATCAGGTCGAAAGGATCTTTCACTTGATTTAACGCAATACGATAATCTCCGGAAATCACCGTGGATTCTCTGGAAGCGCCCAGATGGGCAATATTTTCTTTTATCAATTGAATGCTTTCTCGGTTATTATCTACAAAGACACAATGAGAAGCTCCCCTGCTGAGGGCTTCTAATCCCAACGATCCGGTTCCCGCGAAAAGGTCTAGAACACGATTATCCATAATGACCTCTCCCAGCATAGAAAAAATAGCCTCCTTTACCCGGTCACTGGTAGGTCGTACATGACGATCCTTTGGAGTATATAATTTTCGTCCCTTGAATTTACCGGTAATGATTCTCATATATCGGCTCCTTTCTGATATAAGCTAGCGAGAAACTCGTTCCAGCATATTCTGAATTCGATGGGCCAAAAGAGGATAGTTATCAAGTCGTGGGTCTCCATCTAAAAGAGCCTTGGCTTCTTCTTTCACAGTATCCAAAATGAATAGGTGTTTACTTAAATCTGCTATCATTAATTCGGGAAGCCCATGTTGTCTTGTCCCAAACACTTCTCCCGGACCCCTCAATTCCAAGTCTTTTTCTGCAATGTAGAATCCGTCACTAGAACTTGTAAGAACTTCCAGTCTTTTTAATGCGTAGTCTTGATGGCTATTGGTTACTAAGAAACAATAGCTTTGCTTGGTACCTCTCCCTACCCGTCCACGAAGCTGATGCAATTGGGCCAGTCCAAATCTTTCGGCATTTTCTATTACGATAACGGTGGCATTATCTACGTGAATGCCCACTTCAATGACTACGGTGGAAATTAACACTTGAATTTTTCCATCTTTAAACCGGGTCATGATTCTATCTTTTTCATCGCTCTTCATACTACCATGCAATAACCCACAGGAATGTGGCGCTAAAACAGCTTTTAACTCGGTATAGATTTCTTCTGCCGATCGCACGTCTTCCAGCTGCTCTGACTCTCCAATAAGAGGAGCTACAACATAGCATTGTTGTCCGTTGCTTAATATTCTATGTACAAACTCGTACATTTTCCCCCGTTTTTCCTCGGTAAGGATTTTTCGAGTAAGAATTTCTTGTCTTCCTGGCGGAAGCTCATCCAAGATAGAAATATCTAAATCACCATAAATAATGGCCGCCAATGTTCTGGGTATAGGGGTAGCCGTCATGACCAGAGTGTCTGTACCGAGGCCTTTTTCCATGAGACGAATTCGTTGATCCACCCCAAAACGATGTTGCTCGTCAGTAATGACCAGCGATAGGTTTCGAAACCGAACGTGAGGCTGAATTACGGCATGAGTTCCAATTAACACTGAACAATTACCATTTCCCAACTCTTCAATAACATCCTGTTTTTCCTTTTGCGATAGAGAAGAAATAAGTAGTCTTACTGAAATACCCAGAGGTTCTAAAATCCCTTTTAAGGTATGATAGTGTTGTTTTGCCAACAATTCCGTAGGAGCCATCATAACTCCCTGAAAACCGCTAGAAGCTGCTTTATACAATGCAAGGATTGCAAGAATCGTTTTGCCGCTTCCCACATCTCCCTGAACCAGCCGATTCATGGGCAGTTTCTGATTCATGGAGGTTTCTATTTCCTTCCAAACCCGATTTTGTGCAGGGGTTAGTTGAAAAGGTAATTTTTTAATTAACGGTTCATATAATTCATCCTGCGTATAAGAATGGGTTTTTGGTTTCTGACGATGTACCGCTCCTCGCATTAACAATCCCACCTGTAATAAAAACAATTCATCAAAAACCAACCGAAACTTGGCCTCTTTTAATTTGGTTTCATCTTTTGGAAAGTGAATATTCGCCAAGGCATATGTTAATCCACAGAGTCGGTTTCGATTGCGAATATCCTCTGGTAAATAGTCCCTCATAAGAGGAAGTAGTTCCATCGCCTGCCTTTGATATCGTAGCATTTCAATCTGACTTACCCCTGTGGTCAAGGGATACACGGGTCGGATTCCATCTCTACTTTCATCCTCCATGGATAGCTCACGAAATAATGAATAATCCGGGTGAAACATTTTGGGGAATCCCTTTTCCAGCTTCGGTTTACCATAATAATAATATGTCTCACCGATTTTGAAAGCTTTCAGATAATATTGAGGTTGAAAGTAGAATATTTCTATGGTTCCCGTTTCATCTTCGCATAAAAGACGGAGGGGGCTTTTTCGACCATAACGGTACCCTCCTCCGGTAATTTTTATGACGCGGACCCTAATCAAAGCAGGTATTTCGTTTTCTAACCTATTCACAGGTACTACGGTACGCCGATCTTGGTACTGCCTTGGAAAATGGAAGAGAAAATCCTGAATCTGCTGTATATGTAATCGCGATAGAGCTTCCGCTTTTTTTGGCCCAATCCCTTTTAAAGCAGCAACGGAATCGTTAAGATTGATCATGCGTGTTCCCTCTTCACTTCGATATGCCTTCTTGTTAATTGCTGTGATAAGGTACCGGCGACTACGATTGCCACACTGTTGGGCTCCATTGAGGTAAATAGTTTGATATGGTTCTGAATATCTTCAATCAGCTGGTTGGTCACCCAACCGATACTGGTGCCGAATTTGACAACCACAAAGACACGAACGTCCAAGCCCCGGGGACCCATGGTTATTTCAATATTGCTGGCATCATCAAAATAACCGATTTTTGAGAACAAGCTACCCACAATCTTCCCTTTCGCATTGGAAATGAATACTTTTCCTTCAAATCGATCCACAGCTTCTGTGATAATTTTAGTTATAACAGCTTTGGCAATAGAAATGGTGCCGTATTCTGTCTCAAAACGATACAGCATAGGGCTTTCTCCTTTGTGACGGTATATGAGTTAATTATAGCATATAAAAAAAACCTGCATAGCAGGTTTTTTACTCTTATACGGCGCGGTTTACTTTTCCGGAACGTAAGCATCTCGTACATACATTGGCTCTTCGAATCGTTCCAGTTTCTTCTACTCTGACAGACTGGATATTGGCATTCCATTTTCGTCGGGTATGTCGGTTTGAGTGAGAAACATTGTTTCCCGAAACCTGACCTTTTCCACATATTTCGCATTTTCGTGACATTGACCGCACCTCCTTCTCTATATCTTAAGCTTTCGCTAATTTTTCTGCTGATACATCTCCAGTAGAAGCTCTCTTCTCCTGAGATGTCGAACAAACGATATTATAGCAAATATCATTCCTCATTACAAGCATTTTTTCTTTATATTATTCTCTTTCAAAGAAGCCGGTTTTTGATATAATGAGGCAAAGAGTAGAAAAGGAAGAAAATTAATGACAATCTATAAAAAGATTCCTATTATCTTGTGTGTAATCCTTCTGCTAACAGGATGTGATTTCATGCTAAAACCTCAAGAAATCAATGTAAAGGATACCGTATTCACCGAATATGAAACCATGGTGGATGCGTTGTTGGAAATCGAAGATGTTCATGAAATTTCCGACTATTTATATCTTTGGGGCCAAACCAAGGGTTTGACCGCGGAGCTAGACCGTCGCGGCATTGTGGTTCTGGAAAGTTGGCCCTTATCCGGTGAAAACCGTGAGTTCATTACCTTGGAATGTGAATTTAGTGTGGAAAATCGCCAAGAAGATTTGCGGAGTGTGGCTTTTGCTTTGGCATTTATTCAGAATTCCTCGGTAACAGGCCCGATACGTCTGCTTATGGTCCCTTATAGCCCGGGAAACCATTTTGGCGCCGACCATTTAAATTCCAAGTACCTAACCTCCCCTTTAATCAAACTGAATACAAAATCACCCTCTGAAATTATCATTTCTGAAGCGGGTTCATGGGAAGCCAACATCCATCGAAATATCAAATCGGTGGTCCCCAAATACCCCTTTGCATATGAGATATCTATCGGGGGGATTACTTCATCGATACCACTGGTAAATGATTCGGATATTCCAAATGCCATCAAACAAATCGGGGATTTTCTAGCAACCTGTAAATCCAATGGGATGATCCTCGAGCTGGCTTTAGTACAAGGGGAGACCCATTTCATGCCGGAAACAGGAGAGTATTCTTCTACTTCGTCCGCTATTATCATCATTACGCAAAATGATCTACGTAAATTGGAAAACATGATGATTGACCTTCAAAATCAAATAGAAAATGAATATTCTAAGATCTACCCAAACATTAGTGTTGTTTTCACGGAAGTGGATATGCCTCCCAAGGTATTTTCGTTAGAGGATACCGATAGGATTATCAGCTTTTTATATACCATTTTTGATGGGCACTACGATTTCGAGTCTCAAACCATGTCTCTTATTACCTCCTTGTCCGCTGAAAATGATCGATTTAATAGTAGCCTTCTGTGGTGGAGCGATTCTGACGTTGCGTTTCAGGAAATGAGCAAAGACTTGGATGTCATTACCAATTTAAACGATATGAACTATGATTTAATCAGCAGGCGTGCCGGTTGGCACGGAAACCCGGAATTACCTTGGATCAATAAATTATTGGAATCTACAAAATCACCGCCACAGACCACCATTGTCCCCTCTTCCTTGGCAATCTATCAGCAGCGAGATTCCGAATTGGAAATGGTTTCCTTTGGTGTAGACTTGAAGGATTGTGAAAAACAGTGGAAAATCCTTTCCTCCTTTTTGGAAAAACAATAGTTCTTCTCCTCTGTATACACTTTACTTCTAAGTATTCCATATTTCTTTGCAATACGTACGAATAGCCCGGTCCGCGGAGAAAACTCCAGATTTGGCGATGTTGATTAATGACATCCGATTCCAACGACCGGAGTCCCGGTAAGCATTTTGTATATCTTGTTGCGCTCTTTTATAATCATGAAAATCCTTGGTGATAAAGTACTGGTCCGGAGGACCGTTATAACCCGTAGTTAATGTATTTACAATATCGCCAAATGGTACATTATTCACACCGTATGATATATATTCTAGAATTCTTCCCAAATCCGGGTTCTCGATAAAATAGGATATCGGATTATATCCCCCGCCAATACGTAAAGTGTCCACTTCTTCAGCGGTTAAACCAAATAAGAACATGTTTTCTTCTCCCACTTGATTTCGGATTTCCACATTGGCGCCATCCAAAGTTCCTAAGGTGATGGCTCCATTTATCATCAATTTCATGTTACCGGTTCCGGAAGCTTCCTTTCCGGCCAGCGAAATTTGTTCCGAAACCTCTGCCGCGGGCATTAAAATCTCCGACAAAGAAACCGAATAGTTTTCGAGGAAAACCACTTTTAACCGTTCTCTCACCAGAGGGTCCTTTTCCAACATTTCGGAAAGATTCACTGCAAAACTGATAATCTGCTTGGCCAAATAGTATCCGGAAGAAGCTTTTGCAGAGAATAGAAACGTACGAGGAGAAATATCTTCGTTGGGATTTTCTTTGATTCGCAAGTATAGGTCTACTATGTGAATTAAATTTAGCAGTTGTCTCTTGTATTCATGCAATCGCTTTGCTTGAACGTCAAAAATCGAATCCGGATCCACTAGTATCCCATTGTTTTCACGAATATACTCACCCAAGCGCAGTTTATTGCCTCTCTTAATCTGCCCTAAAGTTTCCACCACGGTTTTATCATCCACAAATGCCATGAGCTTTTCCAATTCTATCGCATCGTTAAGAAACCCATCGCCGATTATATCTTGAATCATCTCCGTCAAAGCAGGATTCGCCTGACAAAGCCATCTTCGATAAGAAATCCCGTTGGTTACATTGGTAAACTTACCGGGATACAACCGGTTAAATCCCGGAAACAAGTCTTTTCGTATGATATTACTGTGTAATTGCGATACACCGTTAATCTTGTGGGATGCCAACACACACATATTTGCCATGAAAATCTTTCCGTCATGAATGATGGAAAGATCGGATGATACCTCATCTTGACCCCATGCCTTATGAATCTTTCTTCGAAACCGTTGGTCCAACCCACCAATAATCTCCCCCATTCGGGGTAAAAGTTCGTTGAATAGTTGTTGATCCCATGATTCCAAAGCTTCCGGCATGACGGTATGATTTGTATAAGTTACTATGTTTTCCACTAGTTCCCATGCATATTCCCAATCCATTTCATAGTCGTCCATTAGAATTCTCATGAGTTCGGGTATTACCAAAGAGGGATGGGTGTCATTTATGTGAACGGCGACTTTGTCCCCCAAATTATGTAGAGTTCCATATCGAGCATAATGCTTACGAACCATAGACTGCATGGAGGCCGACACAAAAAAATACTGTTGGCTTAGTCGTAACACCTTCCCTTGGGTATGGGTATCTTCCGGATATAGTATTTTGGAAATTACCTCAATTTGATGCTGCTCCTCCATGGCCTCCAGATACTTTCCCTCTGCAAATAGTTCCATGTCAATCACTTTGGGAGAGGTGGCTTCCCATAAACGTAGACTGTTGATGGTGTTGCTATGGTATCCCGGTATGTACATATCATGGGGAATGGCTAACACCTCTTTGCTTCCAATTTGAACGGTTTCCGCCTCTTCCCGGTTTTTTACTAGCCAGCAATCTCCCAAGTCCATCCACAAATCCGGTTCTTCCTTCTGTCGATTCTCTGAGATAACTTGTTTAAATATGCCATACTCATAACAGATAGACATCCCATGGCCTTTTATATTTTGTGTGGACATGGCATCCAAATAGCAGCTGGCCAATCGTCCCAACCCGCCATTTCCCAACCCTGCATCCGGTTCCATCGCATACAAATCTTCCACGTCAAACCCTAATTGATAAATGGCTTCCCGCAAAGATTTTTCAAATCCAAGATTATATGAATGATTGCGAAGAGATGTTCCGGGAAGAAATTCCATTGACATGTAATAGACTTCTTTTCCGCCTCTTTTCTCATTCGAATCCGATTTGGAATAGATGTCTGCCATGATATCGCGAACCACACGACAGGTGGATTTATATATTTGCCGAAGAGAAGCTTTATCTGTGGTTTTGCCATAATCCCACTTTACTCTTTCTTCAATCAGTTTTTTTAACTCGGAAGCCACGTAACTTTTCTTCATGGTTATCACCTTTCTGTGGTCACTTTTCATTGTCTGTTACTAGTTGTTAATACAATTCCCCGTTAATTATACATGACCTTTTTTCGGATGTACAGTACGCCTTCCACGGTTGACAGAAGCAAGCCATATGACTAAAATGAAAAATACACTATTATAAGATGCCGGAACAAAAACCATCAAGAGGAATGAAACATGAAAAGAATTTTTAACCATGACATCATGACGGAAATCAAAGAAAGATGGTCTCCCAGAGCATTTCGGGATGAACCCCTTACTAGAGAGGAAATTCTGCCCCTATTAGAAGCCGCCAGATTTGCCCCCTCCTGCTTTAACGAGCAGCCATGGAGGTTTCTTATCGCAGATGAAGAAAACCTGCGAAAACAGATGATTGGTGTCCTGACGGAGAGTAATCAAGTGTGGGCACGAAAAGCCCCTGTGCTAATTTTGATATGCAGCAAGGAAATATTCCAACAAAATGGAAAGGACAATTACTGGAATATGTTCGATACAGGAACGGCCTGGGGGTATCTATCATTGGAAGCTCAAAAAAGAGGGTTCATAACCCATGCCATGGGGGGATTTCGTAGAAAAGAAGCAAAAGAGCTCTTTCAATTGCCTGAAGACGTGAAACCCATAGCCGTGGTGGCAATTGGTAGGTATGGTGATAAACACAGCCTTCCTGCGGACCTTCAGGAAAGAGAGCATCCTGAAATTCGAAATGATATAGATGATTTGCTTCTATAATCAATAAAAGAACCGGCCCTTCGAGAGAGGCCGGTTCTTTCTTGATGTACCACAACAAGTGTAGTAAGTAAGGCATATCATTCATTTAGTAGTGAATGGTCCTATTCTTTTCTCTCCACATACGTGGTATGCAGCAAATCGTGGGACCGATGACCCAAAGGTTGCTCTAAGAACTTCTCATAGATTTCCGTAATAAAGGGATTCTCATGAGATTTTCTCAACTCTTTATTTTCGTCGATCCGATATAGTCCTTCCATCCTCTTCTTTCTCACATCGTCAGTGGTCATTCTGGGTTGACCGCCACCGCTGATGCACCCTCCCGGGCATCCCATGACTTCGATAAAGGTGTGTGGACTCTTCTTCTCTCTGATTTCCTGGAGCAGTTGTGCCGCTCCCTTCAAACCACTGGTACTGGCTACACTGACACTGGCACCCTCCAAAAATTGGAACGGCTCTTTCGTACCTTCCAGCGTCAAAGTTGCAATCTTAATTCTTTCTAATCCTTTCATGGGCTCTACTCTCAACGCCTCAAAGGGAATCGGTCTTCCGGTTACAATTTCGTAAACGGTTCGTAATGCGGCTTCCATAACCCCACCGGTGACTCCAAAGATATCCGCGGCCCCGGAGGATAAACCCAATGGATTTTCGAATTCTGCCTCTTCCATTTCATGAAAGGCAATTCCGGCATCCTTAATCATTTTGCCCAGTTCTCGCGTGGTCAATACCGCATCTACATTCGGCACACCATCGTTTACCATTTCCGGTCTTTCGATCTCAAATTTCTTAGCAGTACAGGGCATAATGGAAACCACAAATACATCTTTAGGGTCTTTTTTGATGGCCTTAGCATAATAGCTCTTTAATAGAGCTCCCATCATCATATGGGGTGATTTACAGCTAGAAATGTGAGAAAGCTGATCCGGATAGTAATGTTCTGCATACTTAATCCATCCGGGACTACAACTGGTAATCATGGGGAGTGCCGGTGGCTGATCCATGAGCTTGAAGCCTGTCTTTTCCGCCTCTTTTTTCGTAATGGCTCCCAAATGATAGAAATGATTGACCAATCTCATTAAGAGCTCATTTCCCTCTTCAATAATCGTAAGGTCTGCCGCAAAATTGGTATCAAATACGTGGTCAAACCCCAATGCCTTCAATGCAGAAGCCATCTTACCAGTTCCGTCAAATCCCGGTTCATACCCAAATTCTTCTCCAATGGCCACACGAATCGCAGGAGCTGTCTGTACAATGGTTATTTTATCCGGATCTAACAAAGCGTCCCATACCTCTTCTATCGCATCCTTCTCTTGCAAGGCACCTACTGGACATACAGTGACGCATTGTCCACAATTGGTGCAGCTCACATCTCCCAGAGGTAAGCTCATCCCACCTTCAATAACCGAGTTGAATCCTCGATTTTGTAGGTTGAAAATGCCCACACCCTGAATTTCATTACAAACCGTCACGCACCGCCGGCATAGTACGCACTTACCATTATCTTTTACAATAGAAAATGAAGTGACGTCCTGGCTGGAATCCGACCTTTCCCCTTCAAATCGCGTCTCCTTCACATGAATCAGTTGTCCCAATTCTTGCAATTCGCAATTGTTATTCCTGCTGCAAACCAAACAATCCTTAGGATGATTGGACAATAACAACTCATAGAGAACTTTCCGGGCTTGCCGTACTCTCTTGGTATTGGTTTGAACCACCATTCCCTCAGTAACCTCTGAAATACAGGAGGCTTGAAGGTTTTTCATTCCATCCACTTCCACGACACACATTCGGCATGAGCCTGATTTGTGAACGCCCTCCAAATAGCATAGATGTGGAATATAGATGTTGTTGACTTTTGCGGCTTCCAAAATGGTAGTCCCCTCCGGGACGGTTACAGGATTGCCGTTAATTGTTAAATTTACCACTCAAATCACCTCCTAAATCCGGTAATCACATCGCAAGCATCTCATGGCTTCTGCCATGGCATTCAAGCGATGATATCGATAGGCCACTTCTTGGAAGTTGTCCTTTCGAACTTCCGGCGGCAAGAAATCCATTGGAAATCTTTCATGCTCTTCCAACTCGGTTTCGTTAATGTCCATGGGAATTTCAATGGCATCGCCCTTGTACAATTCACCAGTACCTCCCAGGTACATATCGATGGACTGTGCTGCTTTTTTCCCATCCGCAATGGCATAGATGGCTACATATGAGCCTCGAACCACATCGCCTCCGGCAAAGACTCCCTCAACATTGGTCATTTGAGTGTCCTCATTTACTACGAATGTATCGTTATCCGATAAGTCAAATTGGTATGGCCTGGTATAATATAGTTCCGTATGCTGACTTACTGCAACGATTACACGGTCTGCTAGGAACGTCATGGTTTCTCCGGGCACCTTACCCACTTTATTTCTTCCATCATTCGCAAAACCGATAGGCTTCATCTTTTGTAGACGAATACCGGTCACACGATCCGTTCCCAAAATTTCGATAGGCTCCCATAGTTCATGGAGGAAAATGCCTTCTTCCAAGGTTTCGTCGATTTCACGAGGATGAGCTGGCATATCCTTCCGAGTTCTACGATAGAACATGTGGACTTCTTTGGCACCCTTTCGCAAAGATACTCTTGCGGCATCAATGGCCGTGTTTCCGCCACCGATTACGGCAATCACTCCGTTCATATCCTCATGTGTAAAATCATCCTGCTGTCTCAAAAAATCCAGTCCGGGGTGAACACCGGGCAAATCCTCGCCAGGTATGCCTGCCAATAAGGATACATTGGTACCACTACTGATAAAAATAGAATCATGTATGTCTTTCAACTTCTGGAAGGATACATCTTTTCCGATTTCCACGTTGGTCTTAATCTTCACACCCACTCTTTTTATGGTCTCAATTTCCTTAGCCAATACGTCCAGAGGTAGTCGATATTCCGGTATGCCATATGCCAGTACACCACCTGGAATCTCATGCTTCTCATAAATAGTAACATCATAACCCAGCTTGGCTAAATAATATGCACAAGTTAGACCGGCAGGCCCTGATCCTATAATTCCAACCGACTTGTCCTTCTTTGGAAGCACAGGGTCTGATAAAGGTTCTTCCAGTTTGAAGGCCTCATCCGCTGCATATCTTTTCAAATCTCGAATGGCGATGGCTTCATCCAGCTGACCTCTTCGACATTTACTCTCGCATGGATGAGTACAAATTCTACCACATACCGAGGGGAGCGGATTTTCCTGCCGAATCAAATTATAGGCATCGATGGGACGGCCGTGGGCAATGAGAGAAATGTACCCCGGCACATTAATGTGAGCCGGACAAGAGTTTTCACAGGGAGAAATGAACAAATCCCCACAAACTCCCGCCTGACAATAGTCGTTACGAATATGTTGATCATATTCATCTCGGAAAGACCGAATGGTGGATAAAACCGGGTTAGGTGCCGTCTGGCCTAATCCGCACAGGGCGGTGTCTTTAATGGTTTCTGCCAACTCAATCAGTAACTCCACGTCACCTTCTTGCCCCTTTCCTTGTGTAATTCGCTCTAGGATTTCCAGCATTCGCTTTGTTCCCACTCGACAAGCCAAGCACTTGCCACAGGATTCTTCCTGGACAAAATCCATAAAATATCGAGCCATATCTACCATACATGTATCTTCATCCATGCAGATGAGTCCGCCAGAGCCCATAATGGCTCCTAGCTCCGCCAAAGATTCATAATCCACCGGGACGTTCAAGTTGTTTCCGGTAATACAGCCTCCGGAAGGACCGCCGGTCTGGGCTACCTTAAATCGTTTTCCATGAGGGATTCCCCCACCAATTTGGAACAGTATTTCTCCCAGTGTGGTCCCCAAAGGCACCTCAACGAGCCCTGTATTATGGATATCACCCGCTAAAGCAAATACCTTGGTTCCCGGACTTTTTTCAGTGCCATACTCTCTAAACTTTTCAGCACCTTTCAGAATAATAGTGGTAATATTGCCCAATGTCTCAACATTATTAATAACCGTAGGTTTTCCATGTAATCCACTGTCCGACGGATAGGGTGGCTTTTGTGTGGGTTCTCCACGTTGCCCTTCCACAGATGCAATGAGTGCTGTTTCCTCTCCACAAACAAATGCCCCCGCGCCGATTCGAATTTCCAAGTCAAAATCGAAGTTAGAGCCCAGGACACGTTGTCCAAGAAGCCCTGAAGCTCTGGCTTTCTCGATGGCCGCCTGCAGTCTTTCGATGGCGATGGGATATTCGGCTCTTACGTATACATAACCTTGGGTGGCACCGATGGCATATCCGGCAATCATCATTCCTTCAATGATATTAAAAGGATCTCCCTCCAGTAAACTTCGGTCCATAAACGCACCGGGATCTCCCTCGTCCGCATTACAGATAATGTATTTCTGATCGCTCTCATTCTTTGCGGCTAATTTCCATTTGGTTCCAGTAGGAAATCCTCCGCCTCCTCGGCCTCGCAATCCAGATTTTGCAACTTCTTCTATTACTTGCTCCGGAGACATTTCATGAAGTGCTTTATCCAAAGCTAAGAATCCATCTCGTGCAATATACTCTTCCAGGGAATTAAAGTCCAATTCCCCACAATTCTTCAGTACAATTTTTTCCTGCCCCTGGAAGAATGGAATATCTTTTATATATGGGATTCTTTTTTCTGTCTGGGGTTCAATATATGTGAACTCTTCCACAATTTTTCCATTGATGAAGTGCTCTGCAACTAATTGGGGCATCATCTCCGGAGTCAGATAGCAATACAATACATTTTCCGGTGCAATCAGAAGAAGTGGCCCCGCGTCACAAAGCCCCATACAACCAGTGACTTTAATCAAGACCTTATCTTGCAAATTATGTTTTTCCAATTCTTTCATGAATTGCTCTTTTACTTGGCCTGCCTTGGATGAAACACATCCGGCACCCGAGCATATGGTTACAGTCCAAGAGAATCCTTCCTTAAAACGGTTGTACTCTTCTCGTATGGTGAGAAGATCCTTCGCATTTAATATCTTTCCTTTCATTTCTCTCACCTCCTACTCGTACTGATCCAAAATGGACTGAAGCCGAGCGGGGTTCACTCGCTTGTGGATATTATCGTCAATACTTATGGCGGGTGCCAGTCCGCATGCGCCAATACACCGCTTGATTTCTATGGAATATCTCAAATCTTCTGTCGTCTGTCCCACATCGATTCCCAACAAATCATTCAGCTTTTCGATAATCTTCTTACCCCCTTTTACATAGCAAGCTGTACCCAAACACACGCTAATCGTGTGTCTTCCTTTCGGCACAGTGTTAAAGAAGGAATAGAAGGTTACTACCCCACTAACCTTTGAAAATGGCAAATTCATGGTTTCCGCAATAAACTTTTGTGTGGGAAGAGCAAGAAATCCGAATATGGATTGTGCATAATGAAGAATTTGAATCAAATTATCTTCATTGTATTGATAGTCCTTTATCACTTGCTCCAGTAATCGATACTTTTCCTCTTCCGAAATATTGTCTACATGACAACTCTCAGTCTGAGCCATGCTGACACCTCCTCTTCAAATAAAATTTCTGCCGTTTGTTAAAGAAATATCTATCTTTTGATTGTTAATTGTATCACAAAAAACTTACTTTGCAAGGCTTTTTCCAAAATTTAGATAATTTCGAATCAATTTATTTTAGAATCCTTCTAATATTGGTATAAAATGCTCGGATTATAAAACAAAAACCGCCATTTGATAGCCTTTGGCGGTTTTATAATGATTATAATATTAGAATATACTATCTACTTTTTTTCAAATTCTATTTGTTTTATCTCTGTTCTTTTAGAATATCCCGTATTTCCCCCAGCAAAACCTCTTCTTTTGAAGGCTCCGGGTCTACTACAACCTCTTCTGTCTCCGCGTCTTTCTTCTTCCTGGACTGTATCATTTTTATGGCCAGAAATATAGAAAAGGCAATGATCAGAAAATCCACTACAGACTGGATGAAACTCCCGTATAATATGGCCGCTTCCGGGGTTTCTCCCATGGCTGGGGTGATCACATACTTTAAGTCCATGAAACTGATGCCACCCATCAACATCCCGATAATTGGCATAATTAAATCATTAACCAGAGATGTGACAATCTTTCCAAATGCGCCTCCAATAACAACGGCTACTGCTAAATCTATCACGTTTCCCTTCAATGCAAATTCTTTAAATTCTTTCATCATTTTTGCTTCCTCCCTGTGATACTTTCTCTAATCGATTGATGACCCATGCCGTTAATTCATTGAGTGATGGATGAATGACCATAGAGTCTTGAATGGGCATGTAACTACCCAACTCCGGACACATGATACGAAGTTCTTCCAAGTCCGAAGAGGTCCCTGCTCCCTTCCACTTCTCGTTTCTTTCACAATTCTGCCCCGAATTCATTAAATATACGAAGGGTTGCAACAGAATAGCCGCTTGAGGCCCAACGATATGTACACCCAATATCTGGTTGTCCTCGCTGACTAATATTTTTATAAATCCTT